>NZ_JBFUIQ010000047.1:0-28477 GCF_056401795.1 Peribacillus sp. P4_D6 | reverse complement strand
ATCAGGGCCTTTCCCTTTGGGTTAAGGACACTCAATGAAACATCGCGAAGTGCGAGTCCTTGAAGTGTTCGATCTTTAATGAATGTTTCATGGCTAAGTACGGGAACTTCAGTCGGGAACAATTCGGTAATCGTATGCCCTGCCTTTTTAGCCCATGCGTAGCCGTCTCCGGTTGAACCGGTGTGGGGAACTGATTTCCCGCCGACTGCAATCACGACTGCATCCGTGTCAATGGTCTGGCCATCTTTTAACCGGACACCGCTGGTTTTTCCATGTTCATAGAGAACTTCCGCAACTGGAGAGTTCTTGTAGATCGTTACTTTTAAATTCGACAGGCGCGTCAGAAGGGCATCCACGACGCTTTGCGCTTTATCATTGACAGGAAACATCCGTCCATGGTCCTCTTCTTTTAGAGCGACACCCAATTTTTCAAAGAATTGAATAATGTCCTCATTATTGAACTCTGAGAAAGCACTGTATAGAAATCGCCCGTTTCCAGGGATATGCTGAATGATTTCATCGATTGAGAGCCTGTTCGTCACGTTGCAGCGTCCCCCGCCCGAGATTGCAAGTTTCCTTCCAAGCTTCTCGCCTTTATCCACTAACAATACATGGGCACCTTTTTCCCCGGCTGCTATTGCTGCCATCAATCCGGAAGGACCGCCGCCAATTACCACTACATCATATTTCAAATTGATCACCACTTTATCATTTTCAGTCCCTTCATTATATAGCAAGAGCCCGTCAGATTGCGAATGTAGAAAAAAAGGAATTATTTGTTTGTGTATTATCTTCGAAAACGATAAACTTGAATGTAGTTTTCTATAGAAAAAATACTTTAATATGATAAGATAAAGAGCGTGTGAAACGTAACTGACAGAGGCAGGAAGGGATTAGATGTCATCTAAGTTTTTAAAAGGGGCTTTTATATTAACGCTGGGAGCGATCATTTCCAAGATTCTTGGTTTATTTTATGTCATCCCATTTGAACATATGGTTGGGAATAAAGGGGCTACCCTCTATCAATATGGGTACGTTCCCTATACCATTTTCATTAGCTTTGCAACGGCAGGCATGCCGCTTGCAGTATCTAAATTCATCTCGAAGTATAATGCGCTCGAGGAATACGCAGTCGGTGAGAAGTTATTTAAATCGAGCCTGAAATTAATGGTAATCACCGGTTTTCTCGCTTTTTTGATTCTCTATACGATGGCCCCGCTGTTTACTGGAGTCTTTGGGGTCAAGCCGGAAGATGCCGCCGATGTCACGGAGATCATTAGGGCAGTCAGCTTCGCCTTGATTTTTGTACCGTTCATGAGCATCATCCGCGGCTTCTTTCAAGGGCATGAAGCGATGGAACCAACGGCCATTTCCCAGGTTGTCGAACAAATTGTCCGCATCGTGTTCCTTCTGGCCGGTGTGTATGTTGTTTTGAATGTCCTTGACGGAGAGTTAGTGAGAGCCATCCAAATGGCTACCTTCGCGGCGACGGTCGGGGCTGTCGGCGGTTTAGTGGTGTTATTTTGGTATTGGAAAAAACAAAAACCATATTTGGACAGCTTGATGAAGAAAGACAGGGGAACGATGGAAATTTCCCTGAAGGAGATTTATAAAGAAATATTCCTTTCGTCGATTCCTTTCATATTCGTCGGAATCGCGATGCCAATGTTTCAGTTGGCTGACTTATTGTCTTTCAATAAGGCGATGTCGTCGATCGGGCTGCAGCATGTTGCTGAGGATGCACTAGGGGTGTTGAATGTGTATGCCCAGAAGCTTGTCTTGATTCCGATGACGCTTGCAACCGGGTTTTCGATGGCGCTTCTTCCTTCGGTGACGAAGGCATATGTAAGCGAGGATTCAAACGAGTTCAACCGCCAGCTGAACCAAGCCTTTCAAATTTTGCTGTTCATTACGATTCCAGCAGTCGTTGGCATGTCTGTGCTGGCCGATCCAATCTATAGTGCCTTTTACAGCCATGATCCACTTGGAATCAGTGTCCTGAAGGCATATGCGCCCGTTTCCATCTTGTTTGCACTTTTTTCCGTTTCGGCAGCTGTATTACAAGGGATCAATCAGCAAAAATATACAGTGCTCAGCCTGCTTGTGGGCTTTTTAATCAAATTGAGCTTGAATATCCCATTGATCAAATTGTTTGAAACGGAAGGATCCGTTTACGCTACGGCATTCGGCTACTTGGCTGCCGTGCTGCTGAATTTGTATGTCATTACCTACTTTACTGGATATCGTTACAGCCTTACCATCAGGAGATCTGTTTTAATATCAGTTTTTTCAATAATAATGGGACTGGCTGCCTGGGGCATGAACATTTTACTATCGCTATGGCTTACAACGGAAGGGCGCTTCCAGGCGATTTTGATCGTGGCCGTTTGTGCAATTTTTGGAGCGCTCGTTTATGCGGCTCTTTCCTTGAAAAGCAAACTTGCCCATCGTTTGTTCGGTGCCCGGATCGATCGGTTAAAAGCTAAATTAGGATTGTAAGCTGGAAGTTTGATGTGTAAAAAAAAGGGTATTGAATGGTGAATCCCCGATTAAAATATATTGGCCTTGCCTGTCATTAAAGTGGGCAAGGCTTTTTACTGAAAAAGGCTTTAGGAGGAAACGATGAGAATAGATAAGATTTTATCCAATATTGGTTATGGCAGCAGGAAAGAAGTGAAAAAGCTCCTGAAATCCGGCGCCGTCAAGGTTAATGAAAGGCTGATTAAGGATCCGAAGGAACAAGTGGACCCTGATACGGAAAACGTGACGGTTCATGGTGAACGGGTTGAATACAGGGAATTCATTTATTTAATGATGAATAAACCGCCGGGCGTATTGTCGGCAACGGAAGATAACTACCAAGAAACGGTCATCGACATCTTGGAGCCGGAAGATTCGGTATTCGAGCCATTTCCTGTAGGCCGTCTTGATAAGGACACAGAAGGTTTATTGCTGATCACGAATGACGGAAAGCTTGCCCACCAACTGCTTTCCCCAAAGAAACATGTCCCTAAAACATATTTTGCGGTCATTGATGGCGAAGTAACGGAACGGGATATCGAGGCATTCCGCAACGGAGTGACCTTGGATGATGGATACGAAACAAAACCAGGAGAATTGAACATTTTAAAATCAGGCCTGACATCGGATATCGAGCTAACGATCATGGAAGGGAAGTTTCATCAGGTGAAGCGGATGTTTGAGGCCGTTGGCAAACGTGTCGTCTACCTAAAGCGTCTTTCCATGGGGAGTTTACAGCTTGATGAGGAACTCGAGCTTGGTGAATACCGTGAGTTGACGGCGGAGGAGCTTGAACAGTTAAAGGCGGGCCAACCGGCTGAATGATAGCTGGACACAAAAAATGAGGCGGACAATATTGTCCGCCTCAAAGTATTTTACATATCGATCTTGTTCGGGTGGTCGTTCTTTTTACGATGACATCTTCACCTTTTTACTTGTTGTCGTCCAAAGGCCTCGGCTTGGGCTTTGAACAAGGTCATTGTATGCTAAGACATTTAAATCGCGCTGCACAGTTCGAGGAGTGATGCCAAATTCTTCTACAAGCTCTTGAGTAGAAACCGTACCGTTATTGCTAATGAACATATAAACGGATTTAATACGGGTTAACATGCGATTTGTTGAAGGTTTCAAAAAATCACTCCTTATTCTTTTCATTGTTATTTTGAACAAATGAAAACAACCGATATGTCGGACAGCATTCCAGCTGTCACTATGTACTTGCTATACCCACCCTATAACTCCTCGGAAACATTAGAAAAAATAAGATGTCATTAGCTTCATTCTACCCCTTTGCAAAAGCAAATTCTAGGGGAAAATACTAATTGACTAAATATTACATTTATTATATCAAATTTTAACAAAATTATTCTCATTGCCTATACAAAATTAATAAAGAGCTGTTCCATTTGTTCATGCTCATATTTTGCCAATAAAGAATGCTTGCTATGCACACAATACAAACGTTGACTTTTAAAGCATATGCATGTTATTTTACTTAAAACGGTCTTTAAATCGTAATTATTACGCTTTATGTGTTGATGGAGGAATTGCTTGATGGCTTGCCGTTACGATGTCATAATGAGGTATCGGGCAGTATAGACTTTTCATACATATCCAAGAGGATTTAAATATAAACCAATTCGAGGTAGAGCCATATGAACGATAGATTAATGGAGTTTTTATTGCGCGACGAAGTAACCAGACTTTCTGGCGTCAAAAAACAAGTGTATGAATTCATCGTGAACGAAGAAGATTATCTTGCATCGAAGGCGGACACGGTCGATCAATTCATGAGATTGCTGGTCAAGCATTCCCCGCCCAGGCTTGCAGCCCGTCATTTCAATATGCCCTATGGGGAAATCATCCGTTTCATGAATGAAATAGAAGAAGAACTGAATGAGAGATTAGAGGAAAGATGCAAAAAAGTGAAGTGGATGGACTACACGGAAAAGGACCAGCAGGCATTTGAGGAATATCATAGGAAGTTATATCTTTTCGTAAATTAATCAATTGGATCATGAAAATGCCCCGGAATGAAAGGGCATTTTTTTTATTTGTCACGGGAATCCAGGACAATCATTATTTGAAATGGACCATAAGAGCAAGAATGAGGACGATTTGGAGCTGGGGTGATTGTTAGAATAGGGACAAATGAATTTTAGGAGCATCTATAATGACTAATATTAAGGAATTCAATGAATTACACTTTTCGAAGGACCTGTTGATATTGGGGAATGCCTGGGATCTAATATCGGCCTTAATTCTCGAGAAATCAGGATTCAAGGCGATTGGAACGACAAGCTGGGGAATTGCCAACTCCCTGGGGTATTCTGATGGCGAATTGATTGATTTTGAAAGACATTTAGGTATCATTAAACTAATTGCGGATAATGTGAAAATTCCCGTCACCGCGGACATTGAAGCAGGCTATGGTGAAACCGCAGACAAGATTGTCGATAATGTGTTAAGGACGGCAGACGCCGGTGTAGCCGGGATCAATATTGAGGATTCACTAAAAAAACAAAAAGGTCTTAGAGATATATATCAACACTGCAGCCTGCTATTAAAAATAAGGGAAGCGTTGGATTATAATGGGTATGAAGGTTTTTACATCAATGCCAGAACAGATACTTATTTTCAAAAAGAAAATCCTTTCCCGGAAACGGCAGAGCGGGCAAAGGCGTATGTGGAAAGTGGTGCCAGCGGAATATTCATCCCTGGATTAACGAACCATGATGAAATAAAAGAAATCACTTTGAATATAGGTGCTCCCCTTAATGTATTATCTTTGCCTGGATTGACGAATGGTAAGGAGCTTGAAGAATTAGGCGTAAAACGCCTCAGTTTCGGGAATGCCCTGTTCGATAAAGCCATTGAATTGTTAGAACGAGATACAGCACGAATAGTAGAGCTAAGTGACACCTCACATTTATATATGGGAAGTAAAACCTGAAAGGATGCGGAGTATAATGGCTGTTGCTATAAATCTTTCTTTTGAAGAAATGTGGGAGAAAATCATTGCTTGCGACCCTAAATATGACGGATTATTCTTTACCGCAGTAAAGACAACTAAAATATACTGCCGCCCTTCATGCAGGTCAAGGAAGCCGAAAAAAATAAATGTGAAATTCTATCATGACATCGATGAAGTCGAAAAGGCCGGTTTCCGTGCTTGCAAAAGATGCCAACCGGAAGTTGATGATTGCCCGAAGATGGGACTTGTAAGAGATATCATCGCTTTCTTGGTCAATCAGTATAATCAAAGAGTGGAATTAAAGGATATTGCCAATCATGTCGGTGTAAGTTCCTATTATCTGGAGCGGCTATTCAAAAAGGAAACATTAGAAACTCCCCGTTCCTATTTGGAAAAAATCAGAGTGGATAAAGCTTCATACCTTCTAACAAGCACAAGTCGAACGAATCTTGAGATTTGCCTTGAAGTCGGTTTCCAAAGCCCTTCAAACTTTTATAAAGTATTTCGCCGTTTGAAAAATTGTACTCCAAATGAATATCGCAACATGAAACTTAAGAATCGAGTGTAAGCCACATATACAGAAATGGAGGTCCTTATATGAGTGAATTATATAAACTAGATTATGAATCACCGATAGGAGTTATCGAGATATCAGGAACGAATGATGCCATCAGTTCCATAATGTTCGCTGAAAGGGATATAAAGATAAATATTATGCAAGAGCACACGCCTCAGGTTTTGGCGGAGTGCTTTAGTCAGCTTGATGAGTATTTCAAAGGTGAACGCAGGGAATTTACATTTCCTTATACACTTGAAGGGACCATCTTCCAAAAAAACGTGTGGAACGCATTAACGGGAATCCTATACGCTAACACGGGTTCCTATAAAGACATCGCCGTTTCAATCGGTAATGAAAAAGCCATTAGGGCAGTAGGGAGCGCTAACGGCAGAAATAAGTTAAGCATCGTGATTCCTTGTCATCGAATAATAGGTTCAAATGGGAAATTAACTGGTTATGCGGGTGGCTTGTGGAGAAAGGAATGGCTCCTTCAGCATGAAAGGAATTTTAATTGAGGTACTAGGCTCAACTTTATGGGAATCGCCCGGGCCACTCTCCATTGATGGAGGACACATTTTTTTATTTAGGAATGGTCTCATCCCGATGATTTAGTGAGGGTTTTTTTACCACATTTTTCAAACAAAACTTGGTTATCTTTCACGTATTTTTACTGTTTTATAGGATGAAAACTCTCTGAATTGAAGAAATTTGCGACACTCCTGCCGAAAAACTGGCTAGCCGAGACCCCACAGACGCTTGCGTCGAGGAGGCTTGGCAGACAGTCGGCGGAAAGGGAGCGGATTTCTGAAATCAGCGGCAACTTGAACCTAAAAAACGGAAACTATACTACTGTATAGTTTCCGTTTTTTTCTTTTTTTTAAGAAAGAATCAAATGTGTGCCGATCTCTTTAAACGAAGAGATGAAATCTTTAGGCAGATGATCGTCAGTAATGATGTAATCGATTTTATCCAGTGACGATATCCCGATGGTCACGTCTTTCCCGAACTTGGAGCTGTCAGCGGCAACATAGACTTCTTGGGATAAATCAATGATTTTTTTTCGTGTGTTCGCTTCTTCTAAATTATAGTCGGATATCCCTTTTTCAACGGTTATGCCGCTCGCACAAATGAATGCTTTTGAAATATTCAATTCACTGAAGTTGAATAAATAATCAAATGCAACGATGGATTGTTCATTTCTCCTGACTTTCCCGCCTATGATCAATATCTCGATATCGCTATGAATGAGCTCATTTACAACAGGGATCGAACTGGTTATTACGGTCAGTTTCTTTTTCTGTTTTATATATTTAGCGATTTGATAGGTTGTCGAACCACTATCGATATAAATGCAATCCCCATCGTCGATATACTCACTGCATTTTTGGGCGATGGATTCTTTTTCTTCTAATTGACTGAACATCCGTTCATCTATCGTCGATTCTCCAAACTTCGATTGAACCAGCTTAACGCCGCCATAGATCTTTTCAATTTTTCCTTGCCTTGTAAGAAGGTTTATATCCCTTCTGATGGTTTCGATGGAAACTTGCATTTCTTCAGTAAGTTCGGCAATCTTCATCACTTTCCTAATCGTTAATAACTCGATGATCTTCTTTTGCCTTTCAAGAGGAAGCATAAGTTACACCCGCCTATTCTTCATATCTATCTTCCTGATATTCAGTTTAAGTGTACTGTTTACTACAAACATATTCAACATATAGATGATAAAAATATCATTAGTTGGTCAAAAGTTAGTATTAATTTAGTAAAAATATGTTCAATGTTTACAGAGTATTTACAAAAATCCCACCTTCGGTTTACAAAGGGCTTTTATACTAAGGGTGTATTAAAGGAGGTGAACGGTTTGCTAAAACTACAAAATATTAGCAAGCAATTCGATGGAAAATTAGTTTTGGATCATATAAATCTTGAAATTAAAACGGGGGAGATCGTTTCACTATTAGGACCAAKTGGAAGCGGCAAAACTACTTTATTACATATAATTTTGGGCTTGACGGGTATCAATCATGGAAAAATCATTTTCAATGATACCGATTTGAGTAACGTGCCCATGAAAGACCGGGGATTTAATATCGTTTTCCAGGATTACGCTCTTTTCCCGCATTTGAATGCCTATGAAAATATCGTTTATGGATTGAGGAACAGGAAGGGATCCGTTTCCAAGGAAGAGCTTCAGGAATATATCGATTTCCTGGAATTAACGCCGCATTTGAAAAAAAGGATCAGCGAATTATCAGGGGGTCAGAAACAAAGGGTTTCAATCGCAAGGACTCTTGTAATGAAGCCGAAAATCCTATTGCTTGATGAGCCGCTGAGTGCTTTGGATGGTGTGATCAAGGAATCGATAAAGGAACGCATCAAATCCATTGCCCGCGAATTTAAGCTGACGACCATCATAGTGACTCATGACCCGGAAGAGGCTTTGACGATGTCGGATAAGATTTTGATCATTAATCAAGGGAATATTTCTCAATTTGGATCGCCGCAAGAAATCATCAATCAGCCAGCCAATGATTTTGTTAAGGAATTCATTCTTAAACAGCTGGAGATCAAGAGAAAAAATATTTATAACTTATTCGGTGAAAAGTATGCCTGATGTAAAACCGGCAATGAGAGTCATTTATATACCTATCTTACTGCTATTTGCCGCTTTTCTTTTCTTGCCGCTTGGCATGTTGTTCGTCCGTTCTTTTGAAACGGCAGATGGAATCAATCTCTCGAATTATCTAACAGTCCTTTCCAATGCAGAGCTGATGAAGTCATTTGGAAACAGTGTGAAAATCTCGGGACTCACAGCCGTCATTACAACTGTTTTAGCCTTTTTCCTGGCCTATTCCATCCATTGCACCCGATTATATAGGCCATTAAAAAGTGTAATTAAAACCGGGATCCTTATTCCGATGCTGCTTCCGACAATCACATTCGGTTTTGCGATCATCTACTCTTTCGGCAATCAAGGAATCATAACGAAGATTTTTGGAAGGAATCTCTTCGATATATATGGATTTAATGGATTATTGATAGGTTATGTAATCTATACATTGCCATCAGCTTTTCTTCTCATTAATAATTCCTTCAAGTACATGGATAAAAAGTTCATCATCGTTTCGAAATTAATGGGTGACGGAACGATAAGAAGTTTCTTGAATACGATCATACGGCCATTGTCAGGAACTTTAGGTGGAGCTTTTGTACTTTCCTTCATCTTGAGCTTTACCGACTTTGGGATACCGGCTTCGGTCGGCGGGACCTACTCCGTCGTTGCGACGCAACTGTATCAAGTCATGCTGGGTTCAATCCCTGATTTCAATAATGGCGCAGTGATTGCCATTCTCATGCTCATTCCGGTAGTGTTCAGTGTTTTCCTATTAAACTATCTGGAAAAACTTAATTTTCATTATGACAAGTTCAGCGATATTGAATTGACGCAGCACAAAGGGAGGGATATCTGTTTTGGAGGTATTTCGCTGCTGGTCTTAATAGGAATGTTTTCTGTATTTGCAGTCATGTTCATTGCACCATTTTTAACTAGTTTCCCTTACGATCTCTCGTTCACCTTAAAGCATTTTATCGACACATTCCAATCGAGCGATTTAACGGCAGTCTATAAAAACTCCTTATTCGTTGCCTTGATGACGGCCGTACTGGGAACGTTCGTCGCCTTTAGCTCGGCGGTCTTGAATGTCAGGACGCCCCTTAAAGGGAAATCATCAATGGATGTCATTTCGATGTTGACGAATACAGTACCGGGAATGGTGTTGGGTTTATCGTATTTGCTGCTGTTCAACGGCAGCAGCTGGAAGGGGACCTTTGCCATCATCATTCTATGTAACATGGTCCACTTCTTTACGACACCCTATTTAATGGCGAAGAACTCTTTATCCAAAATGAACCCTGGTTGGGAAACCACCGGGAATTTATTGGGGGATAGCTGGATCAGGACAATCTATCGTGTCATCCTGCCAAATTCGGCATCTACGGTGATCGAAATGTTCAGCTACTATTTCATCAATAGTATGGTGACGATCAGCGGAATCATCTTTTTGGTCACGGCCCAGACCACATTAGTGGCCAGCAAAATTAAAGAGCTTCAGCATTTTGCCAAATTCAATGAAATATTCATCCTGTCTTTACTTATCTTTTTTACAAACCTAATCGTGAAGCTGCTTTGTGATCATTTTCAAAAAAGACAATTCAAACATTAATGAGGGGGATATTATGTCTAAAACGTTGAAGATAGCCTTACTTTCTTTAGTTGCTTTAAGTTTGGTATTTGTATTGGTGGGCCGTAACAGCGGCAAAGCGGATGAGGAAAAGGTGGTCATTTATACGAATGGCGATGAAGAAGCCACTGCCGCAATGGAGACTTCCCTGAAAGATGCCGGATACGAAGGGAAATATGTCCTTCAATCATTAGGCACTTCTGAATTAGGAGGGAAACTGCTGGCAGAAGGAGATGAAATGGAGGCTGATGTCGTGACGATGAGTTCCTATTTCATCGAGAGCGCACAGGATCAGCACTCCATGTTCAAGGACCTGTCATTCAGTACAAAAGCATTGGAAAAAAACCCAGCCTATTATACACCGATTTTGGCAAATACCGGTTCCATTTTTGTGAATACGGAAGTGCTTAAACAAAAAGGCCTGCCGATGCCTACCTCGATTAAGGATTTAACTAAGCCGGAATATAAAGGGTTCGTTTCAATTCCTAATATCCTGGACTCTTCAACAGGGTGGCTGTTAGTTCAAGCAATAATCAGTCAATACGGTGACGCAGAGGGCAAAAAGGTTCTCCATGATTTAATAGCGAATAGCGGTCCGCATCTTGAGAGCTCAGGTTCAGGGCCAATCAATAAAGTTCAAGCAGGGGAAGTGGCTGCCGGTTTTGGTTTACGCTATCAAGCCGTGATGGCTAAAGAGTCGGGTTTACCGATCAAATTCGTCGATCCGGTTGAGGGGAATTTCTCTTACAAGGAATCCGTTGCTGTCGTGAATAAAGATAATGAAGCTAAAACAAGTTTAGCGATGAAAATGGCAGAAACGATCAGTAAAGATGCTAGAGAAGAATTGCTGAAACATTACCCGGTCGCACTTTATGAAGGTGAAAAGGTAACGGAAAAGAATAAACCGGCCCACCCTAAGAAATATAAGCAGCCCCTAACGGTCGAATTATTGAAACAACACCAAGAGTTCTTTAAATCAGCACAATGATATATACAGTGAGGAGTGAAGGAAAATGAATACCTATAAACTATTGACGCCTGGACCGCTGACCACTACAAGGACGGTAAAACAGGAAATGCTTGTTGACCGCTGCACGTGGGAAAATGATTATAAAGAAATCACACAAAAAATCAGATCCCAGCTTCTTGAATTGGCATGTGCTGCAAACGGAGAATATACGGCTGTACTTATGCAGGGAAGCGGCTCGTTTGTTGTAGAATCTGTGCTGACGACTGCACTTTCAAAATCCGATAAAGTGCTGATCATTACGAATGGCGCATATGGAAAACGGATTGTGAAAATGGCGGAGTGCATCGGTCTGAATCATGTTGAATATGGCGTTGAGTACAATGAATATCCAAAGGAAGCTGAAATCCGGAACATTTTACTGGCTGATCGTGACATCACACATATAGCGATGGTTCATTGTGAAACGACGACGGGGATTTTAAATCCGATAGAGATGGTTTCGAAGATATCAAACGAACTAGGGAAATCCTTGATCATTGATGCGATGAGCAGCTTTGGCGGAGTGGAGATGAATGTGCCTGAACTCGGAATTGATTATTTGATCAGCAGTGCGAATAAATGCATTCAAGGAATCCCTGGTTTTGGTTTCGTCATTGCAAAGCTTGAGAAATTGTTGGCTTGTGAAGGCAATGCCCGCAGTTTGTCCCTGGATTTATATGACCAGTGGAAAGAGATGGACAAGGATGGGAAATGGCGTTTCACATCTCCAACACATGTAGTGGCCGCGTTTGCTAAAGCGCTGGAAGAATTAACGGAAGAAGGCGGCATCCCAGCCAGATTCACGCGTTATAAAAATAATAATGATAGGCTGAGAGAGCTGATGGGGAAATTGGGCATCCATGTATACATCTCACCTGATAAACAATCGCCTATCATTACAACTTTTCTTTTTCCAACTGAAACATTTGATTTTGGGGACTTCTACAATTTCATCAAAGAGAGGGGCTATGTAATTTACCCCGGAAAGCTGACTGACATAGATACATTTCGGATCGGCAATATTGGCGAAATCCATGAAGAAGATATCGAGGAACTAGGCAGGATCGTAGAAAAATATATGAAAGTGGTGACAGTATGAATAAAGTAGAGGGAATCATTTTGGATTGGGCTGGAACAGCAGTGGATTTTGGATGTTTTGCACCAGTGAATGTTTTTGTGGATATTTTTAAGAATGCTGGACTGGACGTGACGATGGAGGAAGCCAGAGCTCCGATGGGCATGCTGAAAATCGACCATATTCGTGCGATGCTGACCATGCCAAGGATATCTTCGTTATGGGAGGAGCAATACGGAAGGCCATTCAATGAGGAAGACGTTGAAAAACTATATGCTGAATTCGAACCGGCGCTGATGATGTCATTGGCGGATTATACAGGTCCCATTCCAGGGGTTATCGAGACGGTGGAAGCATTAAGGAATCGCGGCCTGAAGATTGGGTCGACAACGGGATATACCGATACAATGATGGAGGTCGTCACAGCAAATGCTTTGAAAAAAGGGTATGGGCCCGATTTCCATGTAACCCCGGATGCAACCCATTCGATTGGAAGGCCATACCCTTACATGATCTATCGGAATATGGAAAAATTGAAATTAGCGGCATCATGGAAGGTAGTGAAGGTAGGCGATACCATTTCCGACATGCAAGAAGGAGTGAATGCTGGGGTATGGACGGTCGGAGTCATTGTCGGAAGCTCTGAGATGGGATTGAGTTTGGATGAGTATACAAGTTTGCCAGAAAGAGATAAACAAGATCTCATCTCTAAAACGGCAGATATCTTTTTGAAAAACGGGGCAGACTTCACCATCAAAACGATGGAGGAACTACCTGAACTCATAGATCATATCAATCTTCTTATATCGGACGGGAAAAGACCTAGTTCAAACTAGCATTCAGTGCGAAGAAAGTGCAGCGTCTTTCATCCTTGAGTAGGGATGAAGGATGGCTGCACTTTTTCACTTTTGGACTGGTTATTACCTCTATTCTCTTTATTCTTTTTACAATGTGAGGATAGACTTACGACATCAATCTTTTCATTAGATAACCATTCGATAGATTAATCCAGTAATGACCTGTAGTTCTCATACCGACAATAGTTTGTGTCTAAACCGTTTTTCATCTTGGCTGTGTTCACATACTTTGTTGCTATTTACCAGGTAGTGAGTTGTGGTTGATTTCCCCTCCAGATGCTCGCTTTCCGCGGGGCGGGCGGTGAGCCTCCTCGGCGTAAACGCCTGTGGGGTCTCACCTGTCCCGCTGCTCCCGCAGGAGTCTCGCACTTCCGCTCCAATCAACCTTAAATAGTTTCGTTTTAAAAACAACAATCTTTACGAAAAGAGCCTTCATCTTTTTTATAAACAGCGTGACTTTATTTTAAATCTACACTATAATTTTCTTCGATTTTCAATACTGGCGGCTGTTTTTTAAGTCCTTTTGTCAATACAAGTAAATAAATGAAGCCTATTATTAACCAACTTACTCCAAGTACTTTTGAGTGCGCATCAAGATTCACAAGAAGTAAAATATCAAGAGAAGCTCCAATAATAGGAATAAATAAATATAAGACAGTTCCTTTTACCGAACGTTCTCTATTTCTAATATAATAATGAGCAATTACGGAAATATTAACACAAGTGTACGCTAGAAAAGCCCCGAAATTAATAAATGATGCTACAAGATCTAAACTTAAAAATAAAGCAAGCAAAGAGACAAAACTAATGATCAGTATATTATTTACGGGTGTTTTATATCTCGGATGCAGGCTGCCAAAGAACTTTTTAGGAAACTGTCCATCTCGCCCCATCGTATAGAGGACTCGTGATGCACTTGCCTGGGACGACATGGCACTACCCAATACAGCTAATGCATAAAGCGCAAGATATACTGAGTACATGGTCTTTCCACCAACAAGTTTAATAATTTCGTAGGCAGCTGAATCAGGATTATTAAATGTGTTATACTCTGGCCATACAAGATACGAGAAATATGAAACACTTGTAAAAATTAAACCACCACCAAGAGTAATTAAAATAACAGCTCGGGGAATTGTTTTCTTAGGGTTCACTGTCTCTTCCGCAAACGCTGTAACTGATTCGAACCCAAGGAAACAAAAGCATAATAATGCTGCTCCAGCTATTGTATAAGAAAAGGGTTCTTTCGAATTATAGAATGGCTCAAGAGATAAAAGAGTTGCCGTGCTTTCTCCCATAAGAATTTCCTTAATAGAAAAACCTATAAAGATAACGATAAAAAGAAAAGCAAAAATCGTTATGAATGCGTTTACATTTGTGGCAATCTTCAATCCTTTAATATTAATAAAAGTGACGAGAATCAGCATACCTAAAATCCAGATGTAACTTGGAATTGTAGGAAAGGCTGCTGAGAAAAAAATACCAAATACTAAATAATTCACCATGGGCATAAATAAATAATCCAATAAGATCACCCATCCGACAAGAAATCCAACAGAGGGATTGAGCGATTTTTGCGTATAAACATATGCAGAACCTGAAGATGGAAACGCAATTGCCATTTTCCCATAACTGTAGGCAGTAAACATCATTACCACTAGAGCAACTATCATTGCTCCCGGAACCGTACCGTGGGAAATATTGGCCGCAATACCATACGTAGTAAAAGCTGTGGTTAACCCCATAAATGAAAAACCAAACAATACAACTGGAATGAGTGTCAGTGTTCTATCCGTTTTACTTAAATTTGACATGTAAAATACTCTCCTCTTTTACCTGATTTAACTTTTTACAAGAAATAGGATCAATATTATTACATCTTTTTTAATAGGTGATTTCTAGAAATCATAAAAAAGTCAGAAAGATGCTAGGGAGCCTACTTTGAATTATCCATGAATTTGTTGTCTTGTTTCCCCATTCCTCGTAAGGAATTCCGTCTGTAGAATAACAAAGATAATTCCTGCAAAAATCTTCTCGCCGGCATCTTTACTGACTCCTGGAATTTCTTTAGTAGCGACTTGTTCAACACTGATTTCTAATCAATCGAAATGAAACGTAGAATATGAGATGACTCTATGGCCGCTTTATTATTTTGACAATAGTAACTCCGTTTTTATATCTGTATAAGGCATGTTATGATTGATCCCAACTTCGTGATGAACAATTTCACCGTTCAAAGTGCTGATACAATTTCTTACTATTACATCATTTTCTACAACCTCTTTCAAACCATTATTCGCAATGTTCATAATATATGGGCCGGTTGTCATCAGCATCATGTTTGTCGAGGTTTGTGGACATAGAGCCGGCATATTCGGGACACAGTAATGTAGGACTTCTTGTTCGTAGTAAACTGGATCCTCTAAAGTCGTATAACGTGAGGTTTCAATTATACCCGTTCCTGCAATATCAATAATAATAGAATTAGGTTTCATCTTACTGACCATCTCTCGTGTAATGAGAGGCTCGGTTACCCCTGGCATCGGATAAATTGTATTAATTAAAACATCACTTTGAATAAGTTCTTCAAACATCATATCTTTATCCCAACCCAAAATGTCCACCTGTGGCAACTGATTGTTCAAATAATCAATGCGTTTCATTGATGCTTCCATGATTGTTACATTCAATCCAAGACCCACAGCAACTTGCGCAGTATTGAGTCCAGCATTGCCACCACCAAGTATGAGTACATTGCTCGACGGTAAACCGGCCAGTTTCCGGAGAAGTATACCTTTTCCGCCATAACCATATTGAGCATATTTGACTGCTTCAAGCATTGCTAATGTTCCTGCAATTTCACTCATTGGTTTAATCGTAGGTCTTGTCCCGTCAGGTAAAACGATTAATTCCATTGATAATGAAATTGCTTTTTTATCTAGTAATGCCTGTGTCATTTCATGATTTACATCTTCCGCCAAATGAAACCATGCCATTATCATTTGATCTTCTTTAAGAAGGCCGTATTCATAGGGTTGAAGTTCCTTCACTTTAACAACAAATTCTGCCTTCTCATAAATTTCGTCAATCGTGTTTACTATTTTTGCTCCAGCCAAAACATATTTCTCATCACAAAAACCACTAGCTTCACCTGCCATGCTTTGTATTAGTACTTCATGACCGTAAGCTGTTAATTTTTTTACCCATGTTGGATTTAATCCTACTCTAGTCTCTGCAGTTTTTAATTCTTTAGGAACTCCTACTATCATTGTTCATTCTCCTTTTTAATTGCATTTAATTTTATTGAACATTCTAAAATCTTACAGGGGAATGATAACCCTTTCATTAGACACGAGGTTAAATTTATATTAGTTTTTTTTTAACCAAGCACTTTTGGCCATTTTGTACTTTTATGAATATAGCATTGGTGAAAAGTAGTAATTTTTCCATTATTTATGTAAGTTTTGGTCGTGTAAAGTTTCAGTACTCCACCGTTCATGCACACATATAACTGATGAATAATGGTGAGAATTATGATAGATTATCAGGTTGATTAAGGTTTTCAACAAAGCACGTAAAAGAACTTACTTATAGACATTGGCGTATTACTTGGGGTTAAACAGAGATAGGGTACCATATTTTATGGGCTTAGACTTTCTAGTATAGTTATAATAAGATGATACAGCTAACCATTATAAAATGAGGAGGTACATATGCTTACAGTACAAGATGTTCTTAAGCGCTCACTCTTTTCAAAGACGGAGGTAGTTGGGGGGGCAAACGGGTTGCACCGTCAAGTCAAATGGACACATGTCCTTGAAATTCCGTTTTTTGATGATACCATCTTTCAGGGAGGGGAACTGATACTCTCCACCGGATTTGGGTTTGAATGGAGAGACTCCTCTAATACTTCATTTTTGTTAAATCTTATTGAACGCAACGCTTCATGTTTATGTATAGAACTTGGACACCACTTCGAAAAGGTCCCTAAAGAAATGATCGAGATGGCAAATGAGTATAACTTTCCAATTATTATTTTCAAAGAATTCATAAATTTCGTCGAAATAGCACAGGATCTACATTCGTTTATCATTAATGCTCATCATGAGAAGTTGGTTACATTAGATTCGATTTCAAGAAAGTTCCATTCATTGTCACTCACTACTCATGGGTTATCAAATATTTTAAAATTGTTGCAACAGAAGACAGAAGCACCAATAATCTATCTGCCTATAGAAGGAACACCTTTTTCGATTCCAGGATTGAAAAATGAATTTATGGAAAAACTGCTTCACACGATTTATGAGGATAAAGAACACTGGCATGACCGAATTACAAATGATTCGCCCGTTGAATGGAAGGCATTAAACCATACCATTCTTCTCCAACCGATCGGAGCAATGGATCAAATCTGGGCTTACCTTGTTATGGTTTTAGATCGTGAATCGGATGAATTTGATTTCCTGATCCTTGATCGTGCTTCTCTAGCAATCTCACAAGACTTATTGCGCAAACATTATTTGGATGAAAAACGATTACGTTTAGAATCTACATGGCTAAATGATTTACTTAATAGACGCATCAATAATGAGGAACAGGCAAGAGGATTTATTTCTTTAAAATCGAAGCGCGCTTCTATACATTATCGAATGGCAATAGTTGATATCGAAGATGTTTTTCATCCGTCTTCATTAGGTTTATCCGATGAAGAAAATGAATCCGCTATTTATCATTATTCTTTAAAAATTCGGTCTGGGTTCGCAAAGTATTCTTTTACACCCTATATCACTTCAGTAAGAAATCAGATTATTGTATTAGCTATTGATCTTGGAACTGCCGATTCCTCTAAGGCACGCTTCTTGAAAGTGATCAATGCCTTGCTATATGTTAAAGAAGGTGAATCTTGCCAAATCCGTATAGGCGTTGGGCGACAATACCAGTTACTTTTGGATGCTCATACTGGTTATCGAGAAGCGCAGTTAGCTTTAAATTATCGTACGTTTTCGACAAGTGCCTTTTACGAAGACCTTGGCATCTTTCGATTGATACAATTAATTCAGCATGATCAAGATACAGCACATTTTATTGAAGACTATCTCTCTCCTTTAATATCCTATGATAAGGAATATGGAACGGAATTGCTTCTGACTTTAGCAAAATACTTTGAGCTTGATCGCTCAAAGAAGCTTACTGCTCAAAAATTACATGTTGTAAGACAAACACTCTATCATCGGCTGGAAAAGATAAAAAAGATTCTTGATCTTGATTTTGATATGCCGGAGAACAGATTAAACGTTGAAATGGCTTTGAAAGCATATCAACTTATACAGCAAGTGGGAGTACCTACGAAGTAGTTATCAACCGCCAACCATATTACACTACAGAAATAAATCTAATACGCAATTTTGAGATAACGGCTGATGTGATATGTTTAAAGACATAAAGATACTTACATAATAGGAGTATTTCGTAGCAGTCATAATAATGTTAAGACAGAGGATAAAAATAATTTAGGAATAATATTCATCAATGTCCCACCCGAACTTCATTTTCTACCTGATTTTTCATCCTAAGGGTAATACTCTATTTACCATTCATGAGTACTTAATGAACGGTAAGTTTTCGTGATTGGAAATAAAAAACTCTGTTGATTTTTAAAATGAACAGAGTTTTTTAATAAATCCATATTGTAAAAAGTGAGAAAAGAGTGTACGATTAAATGAGAATGATAATCAATCACACTTGGTTACCGGGGAGTGGACGTAGATGGAACAGCAGGATTTATTTGATGTAACGGTTATTGGGGGAGGGCCAGCAGGCCTTTACTCCACTTTTTATAGCGGACTTAGAGAAATGAAAGTTAAACTGATTGAATACCAGCCACGGCTGGGCGGGAAAATTCATGTCTATCCAGAGAAGATGATTTGGGATGTTGGAGGGCTGACACCGACTACTGGGGAAAAATTAATTGAGCAGCTAGTGGAGCAAGGTTTAACATTCAATCCAACAGTCGTCTTGAATGAGAAAGTGGAATCAATCACACGTAATGAAGAAGGCATCTTCGTTTTACATACGGCTTCAGGTCAAGTGCACTTTTCCAAGACGATCATTGTCGCGGTTGGCGGCGGAATCCTGAATCCGCAAAAGTTGGAAATAGACGGGGCAGAAAGGTTTGAAGTCTCCAATTTAAACTATACTGTCAAGTCTTTCAATCGTTTCAAGGATAAGACGGTGATCATTTCAGGCGGCGGGAATTCTGCCATAGACTGGGCAAATGAATTAGAGCCCATCGCCAAAAAGGTGTACCTGACATACAGGAAAGATAGTTTAGCAGGACATGAATCACAAGCAAGGCAATTGATGGAAAGCTCTGCTGTTTGTTTCTTGAATACGACGATTACAAAATTGATCGCCTGCGATGATCATCAATCAATTGAACATGTTGAACTGACGAATCACGCAACGGGAGAAGTTTCTTACTTGCCGATCGATGAAGTCATCATCAATCATGGTTATGAGCGTGATACATCGCTGCTTCAAAATAGTAAAGTCGATATTGCCATTGCCGACAACTATTATATTGAAGRTACTCCTGCAAGTGAATCCTCGATGGATGGAATATACGCAGCCGGTGATATCCTTAAGCATGAAGGTAAATTGAACCTGATAGCAGGCACTTTTCAAGATGCTGCAAATGCCGTAAACAAGGCAAAGCAATTTATCCAGCCTGATGCTCACGGTGTGGGGATGGTTTCTTCCCATAATGAAATCTTTAAAAAGCGCAACAGGGAATTGATCAAGGAAATGATGAAACCGGCTGGGGTACTTTAAAGGAAGCGGATTTCCAAAGCAGCTGGAACTTCATTGAGGGTTTGTACAATTTGAACGTTGATTTCCACTCCAGGCACTCGCTTTTCCGCGGACGGTCCGCCCTCGGCGCTCTTTGCGCCTGCGGGATCTCCCTTGGACACGCTTTTCCCGCAGGAGTCTCGTACCCAGCGTTCCAATCAACTGGAATGTTTTTTTAGAAAAATTTTAGGCGAACTGACTTTTCTCCGGATTTTTCTACAGTTTAAAAGCTCCAAGGCATCATTGGCCCTGGAGCTTTTAGTATCTTCGAAATTATAGAGATTCTTTAATGACCTTCTTGTAATGAAATACGGATAGGATTCCGAAGATCGAATACAATGCCGTGTATAATGCCATGACGATGATCATCGGTGTCCAAACTTCGGTCCCGAACAAGAACCAACCTGATTGGACTGCGAAATAACTGTGAAGCAGTCCGACGACTAAAGGAATACCGAAATTGAAAACTTGTTTTGCTTGGATTCCTCTTAGTAAGTCACCACGCGTGAATCCTAGTTTTCTTAAAATCGTATAATTGGATTTTTCCCCTTCACTTTCATCCATTTGCTTGAAATACAGGATGCAGCCGGAGGTAATGAGGAAGGTTAATCCCAAGAAGCCGACGATGAACATGATAAGGCCCATATTCTTCTTCTGGGTGTTGAACATTTCCAATTGGGAATCATTCACATGTTCTTCTTTGAAACTCATCCTTTTGAATAGATCATTCGCTTTTTCAAGTTCAGCTTCATCCTTCACATCAATGCCGATATTAACGGATGATACTTTTTGGATTTTCGGGTTGATATCCTTTTTCAAACGGTCGAATATCGTTTGGTCTACAATCGCAACGGGCAATCCGCCACTCGTGAAGTAATAGGACAGGAAGGTATCATCATTCAAACCTATATATGTTTGCGGAATTACTTCATTCTTGCCCTTCAGTTCAATCTTTCCGGAATCCTTCAAGGATATGACCTTCTCCATCATATTACTGTATCCGCTGAAAAGGGTC
Source organism: Peribacillus sp. P4_D6 (assembly GCF_056401795.1). Classification (NCBI taxonomy): domain Bacteria; kingdom Bacillati; phylum Bacillota; class Bacilli; order Caryophanales; family Bacillaceae; genus Peribacillus; species Peribacillus sp. P4_D6. Next base: position 7,375 of record NZ_JBFUIQ010000047.1, on the reverse strand, counting down.
TCATCTTCAGCAAGGTTGATTCCTTTAACCGATTCATCACTGATGACGGGAACGGTCATGATGTCCGAATCAAAGTTCACTCCTTCGAGACTCGTTTCCATTATTTCCTTTACATTGACATCCACCTGAATGACGTCAATCACCTTTGTGTCATAATCAATTTTACTGTCTGATAAAGCCTCTTTGAATTTATCCGCATCTCCCATATCCGTCATCGAAAAATCGGTAGGGATACTGCTTTGTGCCATTTTCTCCGCTGAGTAGTAGGAGATATAACTTAATGATAATAAACCGATTGCCAAAGCGGAAACGGTCGTGATGATCGTCAATAATATCGCATTCGATTTCATCCGGAACATAATGGATGAAAGGGACAATACTTCATTGATGTTCAAATAGCCATTTTTCTTTTTACGGACGATATTAAAGATGAAGCTTACGGATCCTTTATAGAATAGGTAGGTACCGATGATGACGGTTGCCAGAATGACGATCATGGCCATGAAAAGCTCGGTCATCTGTGTAAATGCTCCATCGAATAATTTGGATGAAATGACATAGCCAGCAATGATCAGGGCGATCCCGAATATCCCGATGATCATTTCGACCATAGAAACTTTTTTCACTTTTCCTTCCGTCATGGAAGTCACTCTAAATAATGATAGAATGGTTTGCTTTTTAATGAAGGCATAATTCATCAACATGATTAAAAGATAGATGGCGCTAAAAACGAGCAAGGTTTGCACTAGCGGCTGAAAAGAAAAGTTAAGAGTTGCGATTGCCTCGACACCCATTATTTTAAATAGGATCATGATGATCAATTTTGAAGCGGCAAACCCTACAAAGATTCCCAGGAATACGGAACAAAAATACAGGATGAGGTTTTCAACACTCAGGATACGGAATATCCTGTTCTTCGTCATGCCTATCAATTGGAATAGGCCAATTTCTTTACTGCGTCTTTTAATGAAAATGCTATTGGCGTATAAAAGGAATATGGAAACAATCGCAACAAGCAGGATCGATGCTGCCTTGATGGAGGCGGCCCCTTTCACCGTCCCCTCCGCTTCATCCAGCGATGGGTCATATTGCAAGGTGACGAAAGCAAAGTAAAGGGAAGCGCTGAAGACCAGGGCAAACACATACAGATAATAGTTCTTCAGATTCTTCTTCAAATTTCGCAAGATGAGTTGATTAATGCTCATTTTGAACCCCTCCCAATACACCTTGTGTTTTCATGATGTCCTTGAAGAAGGTTTGTCTGGATTGTTCACCTTTATTCAATTGGGTATAGATTTGTCCGTCTTTAATGAAAATGACTCGGCTGCAATAACTGGCGGCCACGGGATCATGGGTTACCATGATGATGGTCGCTTTGTGCTTTTTATTCATTTCGCTCAGTTTGTTCAGTAAATCGGAAGCTGATTTGGAGTCAAGCGCCCCAGTCGGTTCATCCGCAAAAATGATGCTTGGATCATGGATGAAAGCCCTCGCTGCAGACGTACGCTGTTTTTGACCACCGGAAATTTCATTTGGGTATTTATCCTTCACTTCATATATGCCCAGTTCCTTCGCCACGCTATCAAACTTTTGTGCCGCTTCATTATTTGGCGTTTTTGTAATGGATAAGGGCAGAAGGATATTTTCTTTGACAGTCAATGTGTCCAATAGGTTATATTCCTGGAAAATGAAGCCCAAGTGGTTCTTACGGAATTCGGCCAAATTCTTTTCTTTCATCCCTGAAATCTCTTTACCATCGATCGTAATGGTGCCGTTGCTGATTTTATCGATCGAGGAAAGGACATTCAGCAAAGTCGTTTTTCCTGAACCGGAAGCACCCATGATACTTACGAATTCACCTTCTTGTATGCTTATATCGAGACCCTTTAATACTTCTTGTTTATTGAATTTATTACCATAGCTTTTATGGATTTTTTTCGCTTCTAATATATTCATTTGGATACACTCCTTTTTTTCTATATCCTCATTATAAAAGGCCATGTATTTCTTTTCCTTCGTTTGGACGAACAAAGAATAAAAGCATGTGACACTTTTGTCACATGCTTGTGATATTCACGAAATCATTTCTTTTTGGGAAGGTCAAGGTAACGGTCGTCCCGGTTCCAAGCTCTGATTTCACATCAATGGAGATGAATAGGGACTCGGCCGCATTCTTGGTTAAATATAGACCCATGCCTGTTGCCGCACTGTCACGATGATTTGTCGTGGATGTAAATCCTTTATCAAATATGCGGGATAAATCCTTTGGGTCAATGCCCCGTCCAAAATCCTGCACTTCAAGAACCGTTTGTCCGGCTCGCTCATGGCTATAAATCGTGATATCTGCGTTCTCACTGTATTTAATGGAGTTGGTCAAGAGCTGCCTCATGATGAAGGCCAGCCACTTGGCATCACTAAGCACTTCGGTTACGTCCAATTGTATCTCGAAGCCGATTCCTTTTTGAATGCACCATGACCGCAGCGTTTTAATCTCATCAAAGATTATTGTTTCCAAATCGGTTTTCTCTATATACAAATCATTTTCGATGAAAGGCATGCGCCTTTGATGGAGCTGCTGATCAAGAAGAAGATGAATGCGCAGCCACTCATAAGTCAAGTGTGATTTCAGCAATTCATCATCCAAGCGGTCAATCATTAAATGCATTGCCGTCAATGGTGTCTTCACTTCATGAATCCAAGATAATAATTCATCCTTCTCCTGCTCTAAAGTCATTTGACCGATTGATGCGGATCGCTTCAATAATTCGGTTTGGTTAATGATGCAGTTTTCTATGATTTTTTCGAAAGGGCTCTCTGGTTCGGCTATATTCGTTATATCCAGGTTGTCTTCCCGTGCTTCTAAACTTTTATAAAAGTAGGTTTCCTTTTTATAGCGGAAAATCAAAAACATACTGAACATGAGCAATGATAAAAAAACAATATACAGTATGGGCCTTAACGGAATGGCCGAATCAAGATAGGCGACAAAGATAATGAATAGATGAAGAAGTATGTAGAATGTGATCCAGCTGAACCTTTCCACGAGATATTTTCCGATCATGCATTTGCCACTTCCACGGCGATATAGCCCTGTCCGACCTTCGTTTCGATAAAATGCCCTAAATCCAGTTCATCCAGCCTCTTTCGTAAACGGTTCACATTCACTGTAAGGGTGTTATCGCTTATGAAACGTTTGTCATCCCATAAACTGTTGATCAATTCCTCGCGGCTTACGATCTTGTTTTTCTGTTCAATGAGCTTTTTCAAGATGAAAATTTCATTTTTCGTCAATTCGATTGTGCCCGTCTCGGCCGAAACCGTGTTCTTCTCGTAATCCACGGTGGCGCCGCACCACGTTTTCAATTCGATCTTTTCCGTATTGTAATTATAGACACGGCGAAGGGTGGCCTGTATCTTCGCGATGAGTACATCGAAATGAAAAGGCTTCTGGATAAAATCATCAGCTCCAAGCTGCATGGACATCACCATGTCCGTAGGATGATCACGTGATGATAAAAAGATGRTGGGAACATTGGAATGGGCCCGGATCATTCTGCACCAATGAAATCCGTCAAACTTCGGCAACTGTATATCAATGATGACCAAATCAGGTTTTATGTCCGTGAATTCCTGAACCACTTTACTAAAATCGCAGATTCCGTAAATATCATAAGACCATTGCGCCAATCTATCTTTAATTTCATTGAATAACGTTGTATCATCTTCTATCAATAGAAGTTTAAACAAGGGGTTCACCGCACTTTCCAGCTTTTTCTTAAAAGTATATAGTAAAACCTTTATAGGTTCTAGAGGAAGGGAGGGACAAGGGAGGTAATAAACTACTGGTTGTGTGTAAACCATTATTATATTAAAATTGGCATAATGAATGGAGGAAGTAAATTTATGCCTGATTTTCCTAATTGCCCTGCATGTGATTCAGAATATACATACGAAGACGGCAGTCTTTTAGTTTGCCCGGAATGCGCCCATGAATGGGCAGTGGAAGCGGAAACGGAAAATGGTGATCAAAAGAAGGTTATCAAAGATGCTAATGGAAATGCCTTGAACGACGGTGATACCGTTACGGTAATCAAGGACCTTAAAGTGAAAGGGAGCTCATCCGTCTTAAAAATGGGCACTAAAGTCAAAAGCATCCGTCTAGTTGATGGAGATCATGATATTGATTGTAAGATAGATGGTTTTGGTGCAATGAAATTAAAATCCCAATTTGTTAAAAAGGTGTAATGATAAAAAACGGCCTCATCCATTGATTAGGCCGTTTTTTTAGATTACTTCTTAATAAACTTTGTCACCGTTAAAGATTGAATTCTTAACGACCACATAATCCACATTCCGGATGGCTTCCAACTTGGTACCGCCTGCATATGAAATGGATGACTGAAGATCTTGTTCCATTTCCTTCAACGTATCTTCCAAAGATCCTTTGTGCTCGACAAACATCTTTTTGCCTTCAACGTTTTTCTTTTCACCTTTTTGGAATTCCGAAGCTGAACCAAAGTATTCTTTAAAGGCCTTTCCATCTTTCTCGATCGTTTGACCTGGAGATTCTTCATGTCCGGCAAATAGTGAACCGATCATGACCATTGAAGCTCCAAATCTAACTGATTTGGCAATATCACCGTTCGTGCGAATGCCGCCGTCAGCGATGATTGGCTTGCTTGCCGCTTTTGCACACCAGCGAAGTGCAGCTAATTGCCAGCCGCCCGTTCCAAATCCAGTCTTGATTTTAGTGATGCATACTTTCCCTGGTCCAATGCCCACCTTTGTAGCATCCGCACCGGCATGTTCCAATTCACGTACCGCTTCAGGAGTTCCCACATTTCCTGCAATGACAAAACTTTCAGGTAAATGTTTTTTAATATGCTGTATCATTTTTATCACGGCATTGGAATGTCCGTGCGCTATATCTATCGTAATGTATTCAGGCACAATGTTGTCATTCGATAATTGTTCGATGAATCCGTATTCTTCTTCTTTAACGCCGACACTGATGGAAGCGATCAATTCTTTTGAATGCATGTCTTTAATGAAAGTCAGTCGTTTTTCTGGCTCAAAACGATGCATTACATAAAAGTAACCGTTTTCAGCCAAGTAAATGGCAATCTTTTCATCAATGATCGTTTGCATATTGGCAGGTACTACAGGTAACTTGAATGTATGTTTACCTAAAGTAACGGATGTATCACACTCAGAACGGCTATTTACTACACATTTTGCAGGAATTAATTGAATATCTTCATAATCAAACACGTTTTCCATGTTATGCACCTCTATATACGAATATTTTTGTCTTTTTTAATAAAAATTGTTCGCCCATTAGGTAATGTACATCATTTTTGACAGTAAGTCAAAAATTTTATTGGTTTTGTTCTGATTTTATTTCAACTTAATGGGAAATCCGTAAAAGGATAGGGAGCTGAAAAGGACGAATGAACATGTTACTTTGGAATGTTGATTTCCACTTCAGGCACTCGCTTTCCGCGGGCGGCCCGGGAGCCTCCTTGGCGCTTTGCGCCTGTGGGGTCTCCCCAGGACTCGCTTTTTCCGCAGGAGTCTCGTACCTTCCGTTCCAATCAACTTTGTTTTTATTTAGATAGAACCCTTTTGTCTACAAAGTGCGTTTGTAAAATGGGAACGTTGATTTCCACTCCAGGTACTCGCTTTCCGCKGGCGGGCGGGAGCCTCCTCGGCGCGCCTGCGGGGTCTCCCATGCCGCGCTTTTCCCGCAGGAGTCTCGTACCTTCCGTTCCAATCAACTTTGTTTTTATTTAAATAGAACCCTTTTGTCTACAAATTGCGTTTGTAAAATGGGAACGTTGATTTCCACTCCAGGCACTCGCTTTCCGCGGGCGGGCGGGCGCCTCCTCGGCGCGCCTGCGGGGTCTCCCATGCCACGCTTGTCCCGCAGGAGTCTCGCGCCTTCCGTTCCAATCAACTTTGTGTCATTGAAAAAACTGAAGGCTGGTCTATTCCGAACCAAGTTTTAGACTAGTTTATCCTTTAAGTTTTTCACCTGTACTCCTTAATGGATGGAAGAAATATGCGACACTTCTGCAGAAAAACTGGCTAGCCGTGGCCCCGCGGGCGCTTGCGTCGAGGAGGCTTGGCATACAGTCGGCGGAAAGGGATGCGGATTTCTGAAATCAAAAGGAATGTTTTCTAGAAAAAACTGAAGGCTGGTCTATTTCGAACCAAGTTTTAGACTAGTTTATCCTTTAAGTTTTTCACCTGTACTCCTTAATGGATGGAAGAAATATGCGACACTCCTGCCGAATAACTGGCTAGCCGAGACCCCACAGGCGTTTGCTTTGATGTGGCTTGRCAGACAGTCGRCGGAAAGGGAGCGGRTTTCTGAAATCMACTGGAAYTWTTWAAAGAAAAAACTGCAGGTTCGTCTTATTCCGAACCCTATTTAAGACTAGTTTATCTTTCATRTTTTTCCCTGTACTCCTTAATGGATGGAAGAAATATGCGACACTCCTGCCGAAAAACTGGCTAGCCGAGACCCCACAGACGCTTGCGTCGAGGAGGCTTGGCAGGCAGTCGGCGGAAAGGGAGCGGATTTCTGAAATCCACTGGAACATTTTTCAAATAAAAAACTGCAGACAAACTCGCTTTTCTTCGAGTTTGCCTGCAGTCTCAAAGGACTCCGAATGGACGGAATTCTTTTACATCATTCTATAATATCCTGAAAATCAACGGGAATCGATAATCCGTTCCTTCGTAAGCCCTAACAGCAGCAATGATGGTGAATACGACTAAAGCTATCCCGATTACCGGCAATAGCAAGAATCCAACCAATACTATAGTGAGTATCCCTGCGACTATTGAATACACGGTGTAGGAAATGAAAAAATTCAAATATTCCCTTCCGTGGTAATCCACAAATTGTGACGAGTCCTTCTTCAATAACCAAATCACCAAAGGACCGATAAATGCTGTAAAAAAGCTGATCACATAAATAAGGGCAGCAAACACTCTTTCATCTTTACTAGGCATAGTGTCTTCTCCTCCTTTCTCATATAAATATTTACGAATCAAATGAAAAATAGTTTCATTTTTCCTCTCATTATATTCGAAAGAAGGTAAATCTGGACTGCCTTTTCTTGATATCACCACTAAAATCCGGACATGTTCATCCGTCTTGTGCATACAGTTTAAATAATGGATTGTCCTATACCTTCTAGAATGGAGTGATGTTTTTTTGCTGAATGAATTTCAAGCCTTCATCCTTGGGATCATTCAAGGCTTGACTGAGTTTTTACCTATTTCAAGCACTGGACATTTATATTTAGGTCGGCATATTTTCCACCTTGACGAGGCGGGCATTTTTCTGGATACCATGCTCCACATC
>NZ_JBFUIQ010000046.1:0-28657 GCF_056401795.1 Peribacillus sp. P4_D6 | reverse complement strand
GTGCAGCAGGGCATCCCATTAATTCGATCTGAAAAACGTCCAGTGGATTTTCGGGTCCATACGAACAAGGACAGTAATGGAAAATGGCAGGTGACCGCGATTGCCGCAAAAATCGCCGGCGCCGGCAGCGTCACGACCCATATTAAAAGCGGGRGTGTCATCAAAACGGTTGCCGAACTGTTTGGAGATGACGATGAGGCGACAGAAGTCGAACGAAAGCTTTCGGAAGCCGCACTGATTTTAAGTGACAGTATAGAAAAGAACTTGGACGGCATCATCGCAGAAATAGGATTCGATTTTGGATTGGATAAAAAAGGGCAGGTTTGGATGTTTGAAGCCAATTCCAAGCCTGGACGTTCCATCTTCTCCCATCCAAAACTCAAGGATTTCGAATTGCTGACCAGAAAGCTAAGCCTTGATTATGCCATTTATCTTACGGAACAGACGATTACAAAATCAATCAGAGTGCCGCAATGAACATTTTTTATGATATCCCCACTGAAAATTGGCACCACACTCATGAAAATGCGGAACTTTTCGCCGGCTCTGCCGAAGAAGAAATCAGCTATAAAAAGAACCATTCGAATCAACCTCTAATTCCAATCACAATATTTCCGGGTAACCGGATGCTTACCGTCGGAATTTTAACTGTTTCCAATCCCAAAAAGGAATCAGGTTTGGGTGGAAACCTGACCCTTTTTCGGGACTTATCATTATATTTATTGAAACATGGAATATTGGCGTATGTATTCACAGGAAATGCCCTTCATTCCGAGTCGATGAAAGGGTATCTTTTTTCCTCCATTTCAAACAAGTGGATTGAATGTAAAGTGCCCTTCCCTGACATCGTCTATAACCGTATCCCCTGGAGGAGCTATGAGGCGTCAGAGGAATTCCAACATCTTATCACACATTTTAAAGATAACCGAATGACTCTATTCAACCCCTGTTTTATAGATAAATATGTGATGTTCGAAGCATTAACTGAAGATGGGTCCCTCACCAACCACCTTCCGCCCACCATGGTCTTACGAAACAGCGGTTGCCTTGATTCTTTCCTGGAGACATACAGGCATATATACCTTAAGCCATGCAAAGGAAGCCAAGGGAAGGGCATTTATACCATTATCAAAAATGATGATGATACCCTATTGTTCAATAGCTTAAAGCATAGTGAGTCCTTCCCTGATTTTGCTTCCTTCTGGGATACAAAAAAAAGGGATTTATTAAAAAGGAGTTATCTTGCTCAACAGGCGATCATACCAAAAAAACTCTTTGGACATCGTTATGATTACCGGATTCTCGTCCATTATGAAAAAGGTTTTTATAAAGTGACCGGCAAAGCGGTAAGGATGTCGCAAACCCAGGAAATTACCACCCACACTCCCCGAGGCGGAAAGCTTTTTCCTTATCAGGACCTTAAATCAAAAAACCTGGATCTGAAATTAGCGAATGTCGCCCAAAAATGCGGAGAGATACTTTCAAAAGAGCTCGGATTTCTCGGTGAGTTTTCCATTGATATAGGGGAAGACGAATCGGGCTCGCTTTTCATATACGAAGTGAACTCAAAGCCGATGCAATTCGATGAAGAAGAAATTGAAACAAACAGGCTTTTGCATTTAAAAAATCTTTTCATTGAATTAACTTTTCCCAACCTGAAAAGAAAATAACACCTCCAGCTGCCGTTTTCCATTATAATCGAATGAGAAACAGTATATATGGAGGTAATACATATGATCACTCATTTTCAATGGGAGCCATTGCATAAGAATCTGCCAGGATGGAAAATTTCCTTTTATTTCAACAAGCAGGCAGTCAAAGCCTTGTATCATAAAGATGGATCCATCGAGTGGACAGCCAATCCGCCTTCCGAAACAGATGAAACCCAACTCAAAAGCATGATACATGATTTAATGATCTTCCATGTTTATGAATGAAACCCCTTTACATTCATGAAATCGCTAAACAGAATAAAAAAAACTCCTTTGCCTAAAACTAAAGAAAAGGCTAGGAGGGATTTCTTTTGGATAAAGAAAAAATGACATTTTTGAAGGATACCGAATATGATGGCAAGGACTCCGTTTACCTGGATATCGACCGTATCATCAATGAAGGAATGGCGGGCGGAAATGTGTATGAAGTCGCTAACCTTCAGAACATCGAAGAAGCACATGATTTTTATGATGAAACAGATCCCAATGTCAATAAATGAATAATGTGGGCTCTCTTATGGAGAGCTCTCTTTTATATCAGTCAGACCGTTAAGCGGATAGCAATCAAATAGTCCCATTCTCCCTCGCACTTAAAATATTTTCGTTTAATATCGATGTAATGATATGCTCTGAATCCCATTCATGCCCAGATATCTCGATAAGGGGATAGCGATTCGGCAAAACGACCTGCTGGATTTCATGAACGGTCAGCCCTTGAGAATGCAAGCGTAAAATTTCCCCTTGGAGGTTTTCCAGATAATCCAGTTTTTTTCGAAACATCTCCTTCCCATCAGGTACATGCCCAGCATGACAGCAAAACACTTCMCCGAAGTCATAATGAAGCAATCTTTTTATGGAATCGATGATCACCGGGACGGACTCTTCCCGTAAGACAAGCTTTGTTTTGGGGGTTACGAAAAGGTCTCCTGAAAAGAGCACGCCATTATTGTGATTCAAATACACCATATGGTCCTTTGCATGACCCGGGGTAAAAATCGGCTCCCACGTTTCGGTACGGGAATGAATGGCCTTCCCTAGCGGCTCAGCTTTAAAGGCGTCTCTCTTTCCCCAGAAAATTTTGCGATATTCAGGATATTCAGCATCCTTTGCACAAACCTCAACCGACATCGGGTGAATGAAAAGAGGGACCTTTTTATGTTCCTGTATCCAGGCAGCACCCCCCGTATGGTCTTCATGATAGTGAGTCAGGGCCACTGAGTCGAAGTCTGCGGATTCATAGAATGGAATAAGCTCTTCCAATAAAATCTGTGCGCCAGTATCTATCAATAGGCCATCCGTTAAAAAGACATACACACTCATCCCCGCCTTGTTCCCGCCAGGAGTCCCATGCACGCAAACCACATCATTTATCGTCTTGATCTCTATCATTCGGTTTCCTCCCCATCATTGTATAAATATAGTTTCATCTTCCTTTTTTTAACTTTACTATAATAACTGTAGTACCACTTTACCTTTTTGACAAGGAAATATTGGAATGAATAGCCTCGATGAAAATGCTGGATTATTGCATAATAGCCCATTTTCAATGAATCGTTTTAACGGACTGTACCAGATTTAATGACAAAAAAATAAAAGAAACGATTGACAATGCCGGATTTTACAAATAATATAGATTATATTATAAAACTTGAAATATTCTAAAATAATAATTTACTTATCAAGAGTGACGGAGGGATCAGGCCCTGTGATGTCCGGCAACCGCCCTTAGGGAACGGTGCCAATTCCTGCAGAATGATTGCATTCTGAAAGATAAGCCGAGATATGATTTCGCTGCCTCTTTCTGAATGATAGAGGCAGCTTTTTTAATGTTTAAGGGGGAAAGCTCATGATTGAAATCCGTTCAGTCCGAAAGGAATACGTCTCGAAGAAAAACCGAGTTATCGGAGTGGATAACGTAACTTTAACCATTCAAACTGGTGAAATATATGGAATTGTCGGCTACAGCGGAGCTGGAAAAAGCTCATTGCTCCGCTGCTTGAATTTGCTTGAACGTCCGACAGGTGGAAATATCATTATCGACGGCATTGAATTAACCTCTTTATCTAGCAAAGAGCTTCGTAAACAACGGCAAAAAATCGGAATGATATTCCAGCACTTTTCCCTGGTCAGTTCAAAAACCGTTTATGAAAATGTCGCTTTCGCCTTAAGGGCCGCGCATCGATCGAAGGACGCGACTAAGTTACGTGTATTGGAATTGTTGGAAATAGTAGGGCTCAGCGATAAGAAAGATGTCTATCCTGCACAGCTTAGCGGTGGACAGAAGCAACGGGTCGGCATAGCTCGCGCGTTAGCAAATGAACCCACTGTACTATTATGTGATGAAGCGACTTCAGCCCTTGATCCAACCACTACAAAAGCGATTTTACAGTTATTGAAAAAGATAAGCAGTGAGCTTGGTATCACCATCGTGTTGATTACACATGAAATGGAAGTGGTCAAAGAACTATGCCACCGAGTCGCCGTGATGCAGGATGGCCGGGTAATTGAAGAAGGACCCGTTTATGAAATATTTTCACAGCCCAAACAGGAGTTAACGAAGCAATTCATTGGCAGTGTACTGGATTTCGAACTCCCTTCGCACTTGATTGAAGAAAGTGAAGGTACGATTATTAAGATCCAATTCGAAGGGCAAACCGCCGGTGAATCGATTCTTTCGGATACTCTCCAATCCCATGCAGTAAAGGGAAATATTTTACACGGTAAAATTGAGTATATCCAGGATGTTCCTTTAGGCATTTTAATCATCGAGTTAATTGGCGATGCCGTCCAAATTCATTCGGCATTGGAATATATAAAAGATCGTTCCAGTTCTGTGGAGGTGTTAAAACATGTCACTGCTTAATCCCATCGTCAATATTTTACCTGATCTTAATAAAGCCTTTCTTGAAACGATTTATATGGTTGGCGTTTCTCTTGCAGTAGCCCTGCTGATCGGTTTACCGCTTGGAGTATTGCTATTTTCAACAACCAGGAATTTATTTTTTGAAAATGGCATCGTGAATCGATCTCTCGGTTTCGCAGTCAATATTGTCCGTTCAATCCCGTTCATCATTCTCTTGGTCGCCCTCCTTCCTTTAACGGACCTACTTACAGGATCGACGATAGGGCCAAGAGCAGCTTCTGTATCCCTGTCCGTATCCGCAATCCCTTTTTTTGCAAGGATTGTTGAAACGGCATTACGTGAAATAGACAGAGGAGTGATTGAAGCTGCAATTGCCGTAGGTGCCACTCCATGGATGATCATTAAGGATGTACTTCTTCCAGAGGCAAAACCGGGAATCATTCAAGGACTGACATTAACGACCATTTCGCTAATCGGTTACTCAGCAATGGCTGGGACAATCGGCGGTGGCGGAATTGGCGACCTGGCCATCCGGTACGGATATTACCGATATGACAACACAGTCATGATCACGACGATCGTCGTGCTGATCTGCCTTGTGCAACTCATTCAAATGGTTGGTGACAAAGTTTCATACATAGTTAACAAGCGATAGGTTCAATCACTTTTTTTAATGACTCAATACATTTCATTACTCAGGAGGAATTTCAAATGAAGAAAATAGCTTCGTTATTATCAGTCTGTGCACTTGCACTCGGCTTGGCAGCTTGCGGGAGCGATGATGCATCCCCAAATACAGAAGACAAAAAAGAATTGAAGATCGGGGCGACTACCGGGCCGTACGCCGATATGGTTAAGGAGGCCATCAAACCGGGTCTGGAAGATCTCGGATACAAAATAGAGATCGTCGAATTCACCGACTATATCCAGCCGAATAAGTCGCTTGGCAACAACTCGATCGACGCCAACCTTTTCCAGCATAAAGTGTACATGGATAACTTCGCTAAAGAAAATGATTTAAAGCTTTCCGACCTTATCATAGTTCCAACAGCGCCAATGGGCATATATTCTAATAAGTATAATTCATTGAAAGAAGTGAAAGACGGTACATCCCTTGCAGTGCCCAATGATCCGGTTAACCTGGCACGTGCACTAAAAGTGCTGGTGGATGAAGGGTTGATTGAAGTCGATCCAAATGTCGACCCTTTAAAAGTATCTGAAAAGGATGTAACGAAAAATCCAAAAAACATCCAGCTAAAACTATTGGAATCCGCTCAATTGCCCCGCGCAACAGACAGCGTAGACCTATCGGCGGTCCCTGGCAACTTTGCTCTTGCAGCGAAAATGGACCTCAAGGATGCCCTAGTTTTAGAAAACATGCCGGATATGTATCGAAACGTTGTTGCAGTGAATACAAAAGATGTAGACGCTCAATTTGCCAAGGATATTAAATCAGTAGTGGAATCCGACCAGTTTGAAAAAGTGATCGATGACAAATTTGCCGGATTCGGAAAACCAGACTGGATGAATTGATCAAATAATCAAGGCCTGCTTCCCCTTTACCGGGAACAGGCCTTTCATTAAGGAGAGAAAATATGAATACCTTACTGGAGGTCCGCAGCGGGCCCGCTTATTACGCCTGTAAAGCAAATGTCCTTGAAAACCTGGAAGTGAAACTGAGTAGAGGGAATATTCGTAAAGTGCTCGTTATTCATGGACAAAAGTCCTGGGAAGTTACTGAACCCTTCTTTCCTTCCTTAGAAAATATTGAGACGATCTTTTTCACATACGGAGGGGAATGCAGTGACCCGGAAATTGAACGCGTCAAGAAGGCAGCTCTTGAACATGGTGCAGATGCCTTAATTGGCATTGGCGGCGGTAAGTTGCTCGACCTCGCCAAATCGGCCGGAAACTCGCTTCAAAAGGAAATCATCCTCATTCCAACCTTGGCTTCCACCTGCGCTGCCTGGACACCGTTGAGTGTCATTTATGATGATAATGGTTCATATGTCCGTTATGATATTCATGAAAAAAGCACTTGGATGTTATTGATCGAACCAGGAATTCTTCTTAATTCGCCAATTAACTATTTACGTGCTGGAATCGGCGATACATTGGCGAAATGGTACGAGGGCAATGCACTGGCCGAAAAGCTTGCCACCAAGTCCGTTTGTATTGAATTGGCCCATCTGGCCGCAAGGCAATGCCAGGAAGTTTTATTGACATATGGCGAGGAAGCCTTAGCTGATTTGGAAAAAGGGAAATGGACAGATGCGCTGCAGCGTGTAATTGAAACGAACATCATCACAGGTGGTCTTGTTGGTGGGTTTGGCGGCCAGTACTTGCGCGTTGCCGGTGCCCACTCCATTAATAACGGCATGACTTCCATCACCCAAGCGCATCATTTACTTCACGGGGAAAAAGTGGCATATGGCATTTTAGTCCAGCTTGTGCTAGAAGGGAAATTCTCGGAAATCAAACAATTGCTGCCCATCTACCGGGTGCTTAAATTGCCGATGACATTGCTTGATATTGGCCTGACTGTTGAACATAAGGCGGAACTTCAACAGATTGCAGCCCACTCTGTCAAAGAAGGTGAAGACATCCATCTTCTTTTCCCTGATATCAACAAGGAAAAAGTGGCAGCCGCCATGGAAAACCTTGAAATACTTACAAACCATGCAAGCCCTTCCTAAAAAAGCGATGGGGTTTTGACCCCATCGCTTTTTTTGATTCCTCATTGTATAAAATCATCATTTCCACCAAGCATACATAATGTGCCATTAATACTTCAGTATAATAAAAGAAGGTCTCAACCTATTGTCTGTTTCCATAATCCAAGAAGATCACTTTCATGTTGTCTGTGCATGCCTGCTTTTCTATCGGCGGATTCCGGACGGCCCTTTTCCCAATTCCATATATCTTCGAGAGTTTCTGATAGGGGACGGAATGTTAGTCCATTATTGATTGCTTTATCGTTGTCGACAGCCAAAAACCCATTCAAAGGTTCCTTACCTCCTGGTAAAGGGAATTCTTCCGGTATCCATAAAGGCATTTCTCCCCACGGCTCTACTTTATTGTCATTTAAAAATTTTTCAGAGACCCATGTAAAGGCAGCATTACTTCTTGTTACCTTTTTGCAGCCTTCAAGTATTTGCCCCATAGTCAGTGTGTATTCTGGCCCAACGGCATTATACGTACCTGTCACGCCTTTTTCCATCATTTGGATGATCCATTGAGCCAAGTCCCTTGCATCGATAATTTGGATTGGACGTCCAGGACGTCCAGGCGCTAAAACTTCTCCCCCTTCCGCTATTCTTTTAAGCCAGTACGGCATTCGGTCAGTGTAATCATATGGACCTACTATTTGCCCGGCACGAATTGACAATACTTTCCCCGGCAGTTCTTTTTCAGCTGCTTTTTCGCTTAATGATTTTAACGGTCCATAATATTCACCGTATATCGGTCCAGCCGTTCCGCGGGTTATTTCTTCTGCTTTATCATCATTTAGTGCATGAACCTCTCCATTTTCATCAATACCTGGTTCGGTTGGATCACTATAAACCGAGATGCTTGAAATATATGTATAATGTTTAACTTGATTAAGCAACCTGCAAGATTTTGATACAGTTCGAGGGATAAAGCCTGATGTATCAATTACTGCATCCCACTGTCTTCCTTTCAGCATTTCAAGATCCCCGTCGCGGTCCCCTTTTAACTGTTCTATTTCGGGGAAAACATAAGGGTCATTTCCACGATTAAAAAGTGTGACATCATGCCCCTTCTCTATTGCAGCTTTTGCTATATATCGGCCTAAAAACCGTGTACCACCCAATATTAAAATGTTCATGGATCTCCTCCTCTTAAACGATATTCCATAAAGCATACGCAATACCCTTTCTTGAAATTAATAATACTTGCAACTTTTCTTTGGTTTTCCCTTCTCGGAAAAACTAAAGATATCCTAATCTTTTGAACTTTATTCTTTTTCGCTATAATGATATGGAAAGGGAGAAAGAAGGTGGAACCGATGCTTGAAAATCTTAAACAAAAATTCCCGAACGCTCTTACCAATAAAAAGGATACTGATGATATTTCTAATTATGTTTGGTTCGAAGACTTCAGAAGTATACTTGGTATTCCCCGTTCAGAAATCACAGCAGAAGAAATCCGTTTATTGGAACTGCTTTTTGTTCCTTCCATAAACCCAAATAACCTCAATGCACATCCAGGCTCATCATGGAAAAATTTTTTATCCGAACCGAATGCACCATTGCCTTTAACGAGCTGGGAGAATGTTCGATTCCTTCATTTCAAGTTGACACATGCTGATTTTTCCAACTCCGATTTTGAAGGGGCCTTCCTCGCTTTCGTTCCATCTGACGCAGCTATTATTTGGGAAAATGAAACGGCAGGCGTCTTAATTGAACCGGACAAGGATGAACCATTATCAAATAAAGAACTGATCGCCATTACTTCCACACTTGAAAGTGACTTTTATGTAAAGACCCGTATGTTCACCGGGCGATTTCACCCTGTAGATCAAGACCTTCGCCATCACTGGACTCAGGAGAAAAAGTGTTTTGAAGTGGCACAGGTGCATCTGCCGGATATAAAAGTGACTGATTTGGCAGACATCATCCCATACTCATTAATAAATGATCCATCCTTTAAGAATGCAAATTGGTTTATCAATGAAATTCTTGGGAAGACCAAGCAGGATACTGAGCTTATCAAAACGGTTAAAACGTATATCGAATGTAACTCCAATGCCACATATGCCGCCAAACAGCTTTATATACATCGGAACAGCTTACAATACCGAATCGATAGATTCTCTGAAAAAACTGGTCTCGATATTAGAAACTTCCGTCATGCCCTTACTGCATACTTGATACTTTTACTGAATGATTAATTTCCAATGTAAACACTTTTTTGTGCAATATGCCCATACTTTTTTCAAAACCTATAGCTTAGACTATAGCTAATTGGTACAAGTAATCTAAGAGTTTAAAAGGGGGATTTTTCATGGCAGAGTTAGTGTTAGATCATATATTCAAGATTTATGATAAAAAGGTGACGGCTGTTAAAGACTTCAACCTTCGTGTTGCCGATAAGGAATTCATCGTTTTTGTGGGACCTTCAGGTTGCGGGAAATCAACGACATTAAGGATGATTGCCGGACTGGAAGACATTTCCCAAGGGGATTTATACATAGACGGCAAGCGAGTCAATGATGTCCCCCCTAAAGATCGCGATATTGCGATGGTTTTCCAGAACTATGCCTTATATCCTCATATGTCTGTATTTGACAATATGGCATTCGGATTAAAGCTCAGGAAAACGCCAAAAGCTGAAATCAAGCAAAGAGTAAATGAAGCGGCAAGGATTCTCGGACTTGAAGAGCTGCTAAACAGGAAACCTAAAGCGCTTTCAGGTGGTCAGCGCCAGCGTGTTGCACTTGGCCGTGCAATTGTAAGGGACGCAAAAGTTTTCTTGATGGATGAGCCATTATCCAATCTCGACGCAAAACTGCGGGTACAAATGCGCGCGGAAATAGCTAAACTGCATAAACGGCTCGACACCACAACGATATATGTCACACATGACCAAACAGAGGCAATGACCATGGCGACACGTCTTGTTGTAATGAAAGATGGTATCATCCAACAGGTCGGTGCTCCAAAGGATGTTTATGAGAAACCAATAAACGTGTTTGTCGGCGGCTTTATCGGATCGCCTGCCATGAACTTCTTTACCGGAACATTAAAAGAAGGCACAATCAAAATAGGCGAACAAACGCTTGAAATACCTGAATTTAAGATAAAAATGCTACGTGATCAAGGATATGTCGGAAAAGAAGTAATCCTTGGAATCCGTCCGGAAGATTTCCATAATGAAGGAGCTTATTTCACGGAGTCCCCTAACACTACATTCACGACCCAAATTGATGTAGCCGAACTCATGGGCGCGGAGATCATGCTCTACTCCACTTTAGAGGGGCAGGACTTCGTTGCAAGGGTCGATGCCAATAACATTATCCAGGCAGGCGAAAAGATCGAACTTGCCCTCGACATGAATAAAGCGCACTTTTTTGATAAAGGGACCGAACATCGCATTTTAGTTGAAGAAGATGAACAGATGCAGGAAAGCATGAAGTTATCTGCCAATTAAACATGAAAAGACCCATTCATTATGGGTCTTTTTACGTTTATTAAAATAAAGGGCGATTCATTCCTGGACCAATACCACTTCATCATGTCCGCATTCAGGGCATTTCATGAGATGGGGGCATTGCCCTTTTTGAAGGGATTGAGGGTATCCGTCGTTTTCTTTAAGTATGTCGATATCCATATAAGCACTGTAATCATCAGCATAATCCATGAATTTCCCTTTATCCTCAAGTTCACTGCCGCATTCCGGGCAATCCACATGAATTTTTCTTAGACCGTTGCAAAGCGGGCATATAGACATTGTTTTTCCTCCTGTTCCAGATACTTATGATTTCAGTATTTGTCGATTCCAGTATTTTAACACATGGAAACACCCTCCCTAATGTTAGAGGGAGGGTGCTTCCATCCAATTATTTATTAACCATGTTAGCAGGATCGACCCATGCTTTGAATTCATCTTCCGTCAGGAACTCCAGTTTCAATGCCGCTTCTTTTAACGTGGAGTTGTCCTTGAAGGCAGTTTTGGCGATCTTGGCTGCTTTTTCATAACCGATATGCGGGTTCAATGCTGTTACCAGCATAAGGGAACGCTCTACATTTTCTTTGATCTTATCTTCATTTGCAGTGATGCCAACCGCACAATTATCGTTGAAGGAATGAATGCCTTCCGTCAATAATTTGACCGTTTGCAGGAAGTTATAGATGATGACTGGTTTGAATACATTCAATTCAAAGTTACCTTGGCTTGCTGCAAAGCCAATTGTAGCATCGTTACCCACGATTTGTGTCGCAATCATGGTAAGCGCTTCACTTTGGGTCGGATTGACTTTACCTGGCATGATGGAGCTGCCCGGCTCGTTTTCCGGAATGGCAATTTCTCCGATTCCGCTTCTCGGTCCACTTGCAAGCCATCTGACATCGTTCGCAATTTTCATTAAATCTGCCGCCAATGCTTTCAAAGCACCGTGTGCGTAGACGATTTCGTTATGGCTAGTCAATGCATGGAACTTATTATCAGATGTGACAAAAGGATATCCTGTATCCGCTGCAATTTGTTTGGCAGAAAGTCCCGGGAATTCTTTCTTTGTATTGATTCCGGTTCCTACAGCCGTTCCGCCTAGAGCAAGGTTCAATAGTTTTTGGCTGCTTTCCTCAATCATCGCCAAATCTTTATCGAGCATCGCTTTCCAACCGGAAATTTCTTGTCCTAATGTTAAGGGTGTAGCATCTTGAAGATGTGTCCGGCCGATTTTCACGACATCCCAAAATTCTTTTTCTTTTGTATCGAATGTATCACGAAGTGCTTTGATGGCAGGAACCAATTTTTCAGCGACTTCCATAAAGGCTGCAATATGCATGGCAGTCGGGAAAGTATCATTTGAGCTTTGTGCCTTGTTAACATCATCATTCGGGTGAAGGATTTCCGATTCACCATTTTCTTTTAACCATTCATTCCCTTTGTTAGCGACCACTTCATTCACATTCATATTACTTTGCGTACCGCTTCCCGTTTGCCAAACTACAAGCGGGAAATGTTCATCAAGCGTACCTTCAAGGATTTCGCCGCAAATCTTGACGATGGCGTTCTTTTTAACTTCGGAAAGATCGCCAAGATCATAGTTCACCTTTGCAGCAGCTTGTTTAACGTATGCAAATGCACGAACCAATTCAATCGGCATTTTTTCGTTACCGATTTTGAAATTGTTACGGCTTCTCTCAGTTTGTGCTCCCCAATATTTATCAGCAGGAACTTTCACTTCACCCATCGTATCACGTTCGATTCTGTATTCCATGTGTTCTCCTCCTAAGTTTGCACTATTCATTGAAGAATTTTTGCATATGAAATGAATAATGTCGGATTATTCTTTCTCTCCATACATTGTACAAACTTTATTATTTTAAAGCAAAAATATCCCGCTGACCCTTTCCATATTTCTGAAAAATCCTAGGCCATTCATATTTAGATGAAAATTTGGATATTCTTTTTTGACACATAAAGTGTAGGCACCGCTAGGCTTCAATTGACCTGGCCATGAACGCCAACACATCATCACCCCCAAAATGTCCTTGACAGTGTTTTGTATATATAGTAAATTCAAAAGAAATTGAATAATCTAAACTCTTATCGAGAGAGGTAGAGGGAATGGCCCGATGACACCTCAGCAACCTTCATTTGTTTCAAACCAATGAAAAGGTGCTAATTCCACAAGTTTATGAACTTGGAAGATAAGAAGAATGACTCGTCCCTACTTAATCAAAGTCTTCTTCTTAAAGAAGACTTTTTTTTATTTTATTTAACTCAAAGGAGCAGTGAAAACCATGTATAAACCTGAAACATATCTTGCTCAATTAGGAAATCGCAGTGAAACGGCGACAGGAACAGTCAATCCGCCGGTATACTTTTCAACAGCTTTTCGCCACGAAGGAATCGGTCAATCGACGGGATTCGACTACACAAGGACAGGTAACCCTACCCGCCAGCTATTGGAGCGATCCATCGCCGATCTGGAAAAAGGAGACCAAGGCTATGCCTGCAGTTCAGGAATGGCCGCCATCTCCACTATACTCGCCCTTTTTAAATCCGGGGATGCGTGGATTGTCAGTGAAGATCTTTATGGCGGTACATATCGGCTGTTAGAACAAGGTTTTAAAAAATGGGGATTGCAGTGTGACTATGTAAACACTTGTTGTTTGGAGGATATCGAAAAAGCCATCACTCCTCACACGAAAGCCATCTTCATCGAAACTCCCACTAACCCTCTTATGCAGCAAACGGATATTAGCGCCGTTGCCGCATTGGCTAAACGATATAATTTATTGCTAATCGTTGATAACACTTTTTACACGCCTCTTATTCAACAACCCATCTTGCTTGGAGCTGATATTGTGATCCACAGTGCAACCAAGTATCTCGGTGGTCATAATGATGTGCTCGCCGGACTGATCGTTGCTAGCGGCGCTGAATTATGTGATGCACTTGCCTTCCATCATAATGGCACTGGAGCTGTCTTGAGCCCATTTGATTCATGGCTGTTGATGCGCGGAATGAAAACCCTGGCATTGCGGATGGAGCGTCATGAAAAGAATGCCAAGATACTTGTAGATTACTTATCGGAGCATGATTGTGTTACGGACGTATTGTATCCAGGCCGAGGCGGCATGATTTCTTTCCGCATCATTGATGAAGCGGCGGTCAACCCATTTTTACAATCGCTCTCATTAATTTCCTTTGCAGAAAGCCTGGGAGGGGTTGAAAGCTTCATCACCTATCCTGCCACACAAACACATGCCGATATACCGCTTGAGGTCAGAACGGCAAACGGTGTTTGTAATCGACTGCTCCGCTTCTCCGTTGGCATCGAGGATAGCGAAGATTTGATTGGTGACTTGCAGCAAGCATTCGCACATGTAAAAAGGGAGGCACTACGATGACAGATCATGATTTTAGCTTTGAAACAAAATTACTTCATAATCAACATAAATTCGATCCGGCAACGGGCGGTGTGAGCGTCCCCATCCAGCATGCATCGACTTTCCATCAATCCGATATCGATCAATTCGGCAAATATGACTACAGCAGAAGCGGGAACCCAACCCGCGAGGCACTTGAAGACATCATTGCCGAACTTGAGGAAGGCACTCACGGCTTTGCCTTTTCATCAGGTATGGCTGCCATTTCAACAGCCTTCCTGCTATTGTCTGCTGGGGATCATATCGTCATTTCCGAAGATGTGTATGGCGGAACGTTCAGGATGGTCACAAGCGTTTTGAACCGTTTCAATATTGAGCATACCTTCGTTGACATGACGGACCTTGAAAGTGTCAAAGCGGCGGTTCAGCCAAATACCAGGGCCATATACATTGAAACGCCTTCAAATCCTTTACTTAAAGTGACCGATATTCAAGCTGTATGTGATATCGCAAAAAAAGCCGGTGCCTTAAGTTTTGTTGATAATACATTCTTGACGCCCGCATTGCAAAAACCGCTGAATCTGGGCGCTGATGTTGTCCTTCATAGCGCGACGAAGTTTTTATCAGGACATAGTGATGTGGTAGCTGGGCTTGCGGTCGTGAAAGATCCGGAATTGGCGGCAAG
The DNA here is from genome assembly GCF_056401795.1 of Peribacillus sp. P4_D6. NCBI lineage: Bacteria > Bacillati > Bacillota > Bacilli > Caryophanales > Bacillaceae > Peribacillus > Peribacillus sp. P4_D6. Next base: position 13,813 of record NZ_JBFUIQ010000046.1, on the reverse strand, counting down.
ACTCGGTTCGCTTCAAAACTCCTTTGGAGCGGTCCTTGKTGTTCAGGATGCCTGGCTCGTAATGAGAGGCTTGAAAACCTTGTCAGTTAGAATGGAACATTCACAAAAAGGGGCCGAAAAGATTGCAGCCTACTTAAAGGAGCAGCCCTTGGTGAAAAAAGTGTATTATCCCGGCCTAGCCGATCATCCACAGCACGCCATCCAGAAAGGCCAGTCACTCGGAGCAGGGGCGGTCCTTTCATTTGAATTGGAAAGTGAGGAAATCTTCCGTTCCTTCGTGAACACTGTCGAGCTCCCTGTTTTTGCCGTAAGCCTGGGAGCGGTAGAATCCATATTATCCTACCCGGCCAAAATGTCCCATGCGGCCATGCCTGCTGATGAAAGGGAAAAGCGAGGCATCACGAATAGCTTGCTCCGCCTCTCTGTCGGACTGGAAAATCCGGATGATTTAATCAAGGACTTCGAAGCTGCCCTCGTCAATATTGCCAAAGGGGAAGCAATTGCTGCAAAATGATTAAAGTAGTGGGTGCCTCATATTTTATGGGCACCTTTTTTATTCCATCAATAAAAGAAGACCATCGATTTCCCGATGGCCTAACTCTCATTTCTTCATATTATATTTATCCAGGAAGCTATCCACCCGTCCGCCTTTTTCAGCAAACTTCTGCTTTCCTGTATAATAAGGGTGCGTATCCGAGCTGATTTCCACTTTTAATAAAGGATATGTTTGGCCGTCTTCCCAAACGATTGTTTCATTGGACGTCTTAGTGGAGCCTGTCAAAAATTTATACCCACTGTTGGTATCCATGAATACCACTTGTTGATAATCGGGATGAATTTCTTGTTTCACTATTATCACCTCATCGTCAGTATAGGTATATTTTAAACGTAATGATTACTATTATCAACCATTATGCTTGAAGGTACCAAAAGTCGGTACCTTCATTATAGTTTAATCTAGATGATCTACCCTTATTCCATTGTGTTCAGCCAGCCATGCCTTTATGCGGACCTGCCTGCAGTTCATACATTTGATAGTACTTCCCTTTCAGTTCCATTAATTCCTCATGTGTACCTTGCTCAGCAATCCGCCCTTTTTCCAGTACAAGAATTTGGTCGGCATTTTTTATCGTGGAAAGCCTATGTGCAATGATGAAGGTCGTTCTCCCTTTTTTCAGCACTTCCATACCCTCCTGGATAATTGCCTCGGTTTCGGTGTCGATGCTTGCTGTCGCTTCATCCAAGATCAATATGGCCGGATTGAATGCAAGGGCACGAGCAAAAGAGATTAGCTGACGCTGTCCGGAAGACAGCGTTCCGCCTTTTTCGATCACGGGCTCGTCAAGCCCTAAAGGAAGATGCTTCAGCACTTTGTCCCCCCCGACATCTCTTAATGCTTTTTCAACCATTTCCCTTGTGATGCCTTTATGATTGAGACTGATATTGGAGGCGATGGTGCCAGTAAATAAATAGGGGTCCTGAAGGACGATCCCCATATGCTCCCTAAGCGTCTGATGGGGGATATCCAATATATTTCTGCCATCGATTTTGATCTGACCTTCACTGCTGTCATAAAAGCGGAATAATAAATTCATTATGGAGCTTTTTCCTGAACCAGTGTGGCCAACTAAAGCAACCGTTTCCCCCTGTTTAGCGGAGAAGGAAATGTCCCTTAACACATATTCTTTATCCTTATAACCAAAAGAAACATTTTCGAATTGTACGTTTCCTTTGTATCTGGATATGTTTTCATCGCTGACTGCCAATCCCTTCTCATCCAATAAGCTGAACGTCCTCTCCCCTGCAACAAGCGCCTGTTCAAGATTAGCGAACTGATTGACGATTCCGTGAAGCGGATGTAGCAGGCGGCTGATCAAATCAACAATTGCATACATCATCCCTAAGGAAATGGCCGAACCCGCTGTAAGGGAAATCCCGCCGAAATACCAGACGAAGGCCATCAGCGCCAAAAGCTTAATGACGCCAATCAAGTTTCCACCCGTCAACGAATTCAAATGGAGCATTTTATTTTGATAGGAAAAATGCTCCCGGTTCAGATTTTCAAAAGATTGCTTCGTCTCCTTTTCACGTCCAAATGCCTGAATGATGCTCATACCAGAAATGGATTCATTAATCATTCCATTAATATCGCTGACCCGTTCCCGAATGATGTGATTATATTTCGAGGCGAATTTACGGTATACCATCGTCCAGATAACGATGATCGGAATAAGTAGAAGGCCAATGGTACCGACTCTTGGATCCAGAATAAATAAAGCAATTAGAACGCCGAAAATATTAATGGTACTCGAGAAGAAGTTGGCGAGCACGGTTACATATAATTCCCGGATCGCTTCCGTATCATTAGTGACCCTGGCTACAATTTTACCCGCTGGCATATTATCAAAATAACGTATCGGCAGACGGGAAATATGCCTAAAAATATCATTTCGCATCTTCTGTATGATTCGGTTCGCCGCTTTCTGTAAATAAAAACTCTGGCCATATTGAAAAATGGAGGAAAGGATGACAAGGCTAAAATAAAAAGCCACAAGCTTAATGATCCGCGGGATTTCCGGTTGATAAAATCCCATCACTTCCTGACTCGTCAATTTCACTGCTTGCGCACGTTGCTCTTTCCCGTCTTTCCTGATGATCAATGATTGGTTCTCCAAGGTTCTGCGCCCATCGATAGGGACAGCTTCATCTACGAAGACAAATTGATTGCCAACCTGCAGAACATGGACTTCCCTGCCTTTCTTCTCACCTTTTGAAAAGTAATCAGCCCGTTTATACCAATTTCCATCATACTTAACTGCATCTTTTCCTTTACCTGCTTCATGCCAGGAAGATTCGATGCCAAGTATATGTGAATCGATGATTTTCTTGGCAACGAAAGGACCCGTTAAATCGGCCGCTACCGAAAGAGCAAGCATGATCAGGGCGCCAATGATCAATTTTTTATAAAGGGCAGCATAATTAAAAAGTTTCTTTACGACCTTCATGCCTTCACCTCCGTTCCTTCGTCAACCTGCTGTCGTTCATATTGCTCGCTATACCAGCCATCATTCAGCAGTAAATCCGCATGAGTCCCCTCTTCGATGATCTTTCCGCTGTCCAATACGATAATCCTGTCCGCGTGCTTAACGGCTGATAAGCGGTGGGTTGTGATGATGGTCGTTTTCCCTGCCCGTTCATTTTGGATATTTTCGATGATCGTCGTTTCCGTTTTTGCATCGACAGCGGATAAGGAATCATCCAATATAAGGATTTCCGGATTTTTGATCAATGCCCTGGCAATCGAGATCCTCTGCTTTTGCCCACCGGACAGAGCGACACCCTTCTCACCGACGAGTGTCTCTAATCGGTTTGGCAGCATCATTAAATCCTTCTCAAAATCCGCAAGCCGGATGGCTTCAGCCAGTTCACCTTCCGTTGCATCCATTTTACCGAATAAGATATTTTCCCTAACAGTCTTCGAGAATAAAAAATGGTCCTGTGGAACATATCCGATCCATTTACGGATATCTTCAAGGTGCAGTTGCTCCAGCGGCATGCCTGCAAAAGCGATTTCACCTGTTCCTAAAGGATATTCCCGCAGCAATTGCTTCACGAATGTCGTTTTTCCACTGCCTGTTTTCCCCACTATCCCCAATGTTTGACCGCGCTCAAGCTGAACGGAAATATCGGATAGATTCACAACCGTTGAGGACGGGTATGTAAAATGCACGGAATTGAATTGGATATTCCCCGGGTTCGTAATACTCTCCATCCCCATTGAATTCTTCACATCCGCTTCATACGAAAGGGTATCCTGAACACGGTCTAGCGAAGCATTTCCCCTTTGCATGACATTGATCAGTTCACCCACCGCGATCATCGGCCAGATTAACATGCCTAGGTACACATTGAACGAAACAAGCCCGCCAAGCGTTATGGCCTGTTGAAACACAAGATAAGCCCCATAGCCCAACCCGATTAAATAGCTGATGCCGATGATAATGCTGATTGTCGGATCAAAGAGGGCGTCGATCCTTGCCACGGCTAGGTTTTTGCTATATACATCCTCGGTCATTTCCTCAAATCGCTTTTCATCTTCCCGTTCCTGGACATAGGCCCGGATAACACGGACACCGGAAATGGATTCCAGGACCTTGTCATTTAAAGTGCCAAAGGCTGCTTGTGCATCCGTAAAACGTTTGTAAATTTTCTTCACGTAAATTTGCATCAGCACTGCCATGATCGGAAGCGGCAGCACCGCCGCAATCGTCAACTGCCAGCTGATCGTGGCTCCCATCATGGCCACTACCGTAATGGTGAACAGCACCGCGTCTACGAGGGTCAATATCCCGAAACCAGCTGTGAGGGATATTGCCTTTAAATCATTGGTTGCCCTTGCCATTAAATCTCCTGTACGGTTTTTCTCATAAAAACTTGGCGTCATTTTCAGCAAATGGCCCATAAACCCTGACCTTAGTTTCCGTTCGACCAAGTTTCCGCCGCCGAATAACAGATAACTCCATAAGTAACCAAATAGGTAACTGCCGATCAGTACCATGAGCAAATAAATAACGTATTTCATGACCCCTTCCTGCGTCATGCTGCCATTGTTCATATCATCGATGGCATTCCCGACAAGTTTTGGCGGGATAACCTCCAAGATATTCACTAGACATAGAAATAGAATCGCCAAGGTGTAACGCTGCCACTGTTCTTTAAAGAACCAGGACAGCTTTTTAAAAATCGCAAACATGAATTCCCCTCCCTTTTGTTCAAACCCTTCGCTCGCTAACCGCTTTCTGGATCTCCCGGCTGCAATAAGATTTCCAATGTCTTTTGTCTCATTTATAGTTCCTCCTATCCTTTATATGGAAAGGGTGCTAATGCACCTGGATCCAAAATGCCAAAAAGCCCCCGCCGATTAGCGGAAGCTTTTTTAGATGCGTAATAACACATATAAAAGCGCAGGCCGCGAAAATTCCACAACCTGCGCTTTAAAATCATGAATGGAAGCGAGGAATCCTATGTCTGGAAAGACAAGGTATCAGGGCAGGCGGACGTATGATATTCAATTGTGACATCACTGTGCTTAACTGATTTAGTCATGACATTCGTCTCCTTTTCCATTGATTAATGGTAATTTTTAACTTATTTTTAAAGATTACTACGTTTGCATATTTTTGTCAATTGTGACTTTTCTAGATTATTGATGGATAATCCTTTATTCTAATAAGAATGACGCAACCTAAGGAGGTTCAGCATATGCAATGGAGAAAATATATACTCCTGGCGGTTCCCTTTTTATTATCAGCCATTTTCATCTTATTTGCCGTACCGGTCCAATATAGATTTTTATCCTTCACTCCTGTGTTTCTTTTCTGGATAGTTTATTATATTTTATTGTACCGGGAAAAGAAGAAAAAAAGATGACATCACCTTGGGGGGTTGCAAATGCAACGCCCCTTTCTTGATGGCTATGCATATAATGATCGAAAAACATTCGTGGTGAAATGTATGCTTTCCCAATATTTGCAAAAGCTGTTGGGTAAACACCCTGCCAAAACAAAACCAATCATCGATGCTGAAAGATTTGACACGCTAAAATCCCGTTTACAAAAAGAGCTCTTTCAGCCTGTTGATGAGTCAAAAGCTTTTTTCCCCGAGGAAGCCGCCCTGATAAAAAGCATTCGAACCGAAACGGCTGCCTTGAACCGGAACAATATCACAAGAACTCAAGCCTATCTTGCCTTTTACAATCGCAATCCAGAGGTTCACTGGGCCTTTTTAGCACATATGGTTTCGAGGAATGGAGGATACCATATGACTGACTTGAAAAGTTCAAACATGACCCATCTACTTGACAGAGCGGAACGGCAGAAATTTTTCCTTTTCCTTGAGCGTGCCAATTCAGCCATATTTGCAGATGCCTTCCCCCAGCTTCTTTTATATGAACATTCTAAACAAAAAGAACTTCCGCTAAGAAGGTATTTACCAGTATTCCGCATTTCAAGATTCATGGCCCCGATTTGGGAATCTTTCATCGAAGAGCCCCATTCACCCCTTTTGACAACGGCCCTTATCATTAATGAACAAAGAATGCTTCAGGAAAGGATATTAAAACGCACCCGTCATGGCGAAATCCTCCGCAGGCTTGATTTTCAGCTTCAGGAATACTTAGGCTTCATGAAAGTGATCTTTCCTTATGCAAACAAGCAAAAAGGACTCCATTCCTTGACAGGACTTACCGTCGAACGCTTTGCCGACCCGAAACAGCGCATTGAAACGGGGAAATTATTATATGGGCTTCTTTTTCAGCATCCGGTGGTTTTTCGCGGAGTTGGCCATTTTACAAAAGAGATTCCCCACACGGGTTCCAGAGAGGATTATTGGGCAAGCATATATACCTCTGATGGATCCACGTCAAAAGATGATAAAATCTACAGCCCCACGCTTCATGATGCATGGAAAGATCAACCATTCTTTCCTCCCCATTCCTTTGATTGGTTCACGAATGAAAGCTTCATGGAAGATTTACGAAGTTTACCAATCATTAAAAAGGTGGACCTGACCAACGAGGTGCTCGAAAATGTCAAGCAGCTCAAAACCCTTAACGGAATGAAAGCCATTTTCTAGCATGATGCCTCTTACTTTGAATATCCCATCCCCCATTTGGCAAGAATGGTTAGCAAAAAGAATGGGTGAATCAAATGAGGGGCATTGTACTATTGAATCCAAATTACAAAATCGGGGATTTACATACGGAGGAAAGCTTTGCAATCCAAAAGATCGTGACGGACAAGTATATGGAAGAGAATAATATTTCCCCGGTCATACTCAATCCGTATCAAATCCACCCTTATTACACCATCCCGCATGAGCTGCTATCCAATTTACAAAGTAAAAAAACGGGGCAAATCGATTGCCTTGTGCTTCACTCCCTGGAAACCATTGAACGTTTCAACTATATTTACCCTGAAAAATGGCTTGAGCTATGCGGATACTTCAATGGGATTATCACTGTCACGACTCAAACTCCCGTTAGGAAACATGAAGCAAAATAAAATCATGGTACTTAAGTCTCTGTAGTGAATTAGGGTTATAGTCATTAATCGTTCATGTAAAAGAGTTCTTTCCAAGTACCTTGGTTTATGTTCCCCTTTTTTTATGGAGCCCCCCAACCACGCATCCCTACTAATGATTGCCGCCGTACCGCTTCTTCCTCTATTTATCTATTATATCAATTTTCCCAATTATAAGATTACTAGGGATTATATAACTCCAGAACATTCTTTTGGAAATATAGATAAATTTACGGATAAAGCATAGAAAAATAAGTTAATTTTATATATCATTAGAGATAGGAATTTTCTTATTTTTTACTTTTACTAGAAAGGAATGTTAATGATGGCCAAAGAAAAAAAGAAAAAAACCCCAATTCCTTTCCGACTGAACTTTATGTTCTTTTTAATATTCATTTTATTTTCAAGCTTAATAATCCGGCTTGGCATCGTCCAAATCGTGTATGGAGATGATTACCTCCGCGAAGTCGACCGAACGGAAAACGATGTGGCCAATACCCCCGTTCCCCGTGGCAAGATGTATGACCGCAACTTGAATCCGGTAGTTGATAATGAGCCACGTAATGCCATTACCTATACGAAATACCCGAATACGAAAACGGCAGATATGGTGAAGACGGCGGAAATCCTTGCCACCTTGATAGAAAAAGATACCAAAAAGGTAACCCTGCCGGATAAAAAGGATTTTTGGATTTTAAAGCATCCGAAAGAAGCCGAAGCCTTGATCACCAAGGCCGAGAAGAAGAAAGTCATCGAAAAGAAACTGGAGCAAAAAGATTTATATAAACTTCAAATGGAGCGGGTAACCGATGAGAATATCAAGGAATTCTCCAAAGATGAATTGGAAGTGATCGCCATCTTCCGGGAATTCAATAGCGGCTATGCCCTCGCACCTTCGATCGTGAAGAATAAAGATGTCACCACTAAGGAATTCGCCAGGGTCAGCGAACATTTGGATGAAATGCCAGGTGTGGATGTAACGACAGATTGGGAAAGGACCTATAAGTATGACGAGACCCTCCGCTCGGTTCTTGGCAAGGTCTCTTCTTCCGAAGAAGGCATTCCCAGTGAAAATATCGACTATTACCTGGCACGCGACTATACCAGGAATGACCGGGTCGGAAAAAGTTATATCGAAAAACAATATGAAGATGTCCTGCGCGGTCAAAAGACGCGGATTGAAAATGTGCTGAGCAAAGGGGAAGTCATCAAAACGAATACCCTCACTGAAGGGCAAAGCGGAAAAGACTTGGTCCTTACAATTGATATGGAGCTGCAACAGCAGGTTGAAAAAATCCTCGAGAACGAATTGCGCAAAACCAAGGCTAAGGGAAATACCTACTTATTGGATCGTGCCTTCGTCGTTTTAATGGACCCAAATACAGGCGAGGTGCTCACGATGGCAGGCAGGCAATACGGCCGCAACAGTAAAACCGGGTTGACCGAAATGAACGATTTTGCCCTTGGAAACATTACGACCTCGTATACGATGGGATCATCTGTTAAAGGAGCCACTGTCTATACAGGCTTTCAGACAGGAGCCATCGCACCAGGGTCAGCTTTCTTTGACAGAAAACTCCTTTTAGCAGGGGCTAATCCCAAAGGATCTTATAGTGATTTGGGCTATGTAACCGATGTCTCTGCGTTAAAGAAATCGTCGAATGTCTATATGTTCATGACGGCAATCAAAATTGCCGGCGGTCATTATATCCCTCACCGGCCGTTAGGAATCAACCGGGAAGCTTATTCAATCATGCGGAATCATTATGCCCAATTCGGATTGGGTGTCCGTACAGGCATCGACCTGCCAAATGAATCCGTAGGGTTTAAAGGAGTCGATATGTCAACAGACGGATTGCTGCTGGATTTATCGATTGGCCAGTATGATACATATACCCCTATGCAATTGGCACAGTATGTATCGACGATTGCAAATGGCGGAAAAAGGCTTGAGCCCCATATGGTCAGGGAAATCAGGAATCCATCCAACGAACACAATGAATTGGGCAGCGTCTTTAAAACGATGAGTCCTAAAGTGTTAAACGACTTAGGCGGAAAAGACGTTTGGATGCAGCGTGTCCAGGAAGGATTCAGGCAGGTCGCACAGGAGCCAGGCGGGACGGCATATAAATATTTTGGCGGGAAGTCTTACCGTGCGGCAGCAAAAACGGGTACTGCCGAGGCCTTTTATGACGGACCGCGGAGGAATCAATATAGCGCGCCAGTCCCGACTATCAATTTGACGCTTGTAGGTTATGCACCCCACAATAATCCGGAAGTGGCATTTTCTGTCGTCGTGCCATGGGTGTATCAAGGCAAGCCCTCTGATGATATTAACAAACGGATCGGGCGGGACGTAATGGACGCCTACTTTAAATTGAAGGAAAAAAGAGCAAAAGGTGAATCTGATGCAGATAAAGCAGTAGAAAGCACTCAATGATGAATACAAAAAAGGCCTGCTCGTAATCGAGCAGGCCTTTTTATGATGCCCATTCATTCCAGCTTTTGAACGAATTCCTTATAAAGGGCCCTAAGGGCATCTCCCCTGCTGATAATGCCGACGACTTTATCATTTTTGTCCACGACGGGGATTTTCTTGAAATGATGCTTGGAAAGGACCTTTATCAATTCTTCTAGCGGATCTTCGGGAGATAGCTTTGTAATCCTTTTATTTTTAATGATTTGTGAGACTTTATCATTCATTTTGGATGTAACCTTTTCATCCAACTCTTCACCGGGAAGAACCGTAATGTAGGTGAAATACCCCATGATGGCTTCCTCTGCAGGTGTCAAGTAACGAAGGATATCCCCGTCCGTCACCATTCCCAATAGCTTATCCTGTTCATCCACAACGGGGACCCCGCCCACTTTATTTTCGATCAAGATCCGCAGAATTTCCTTTAATGTAAAATCAGGACGGGCTACAAAGACTTCCCTTATCATGAAATCCTTAACTAACATAATACCACCCCTTTTTTAAGTTTGTACGTTCTGTATTCATCTCTCCCTATCAATACCCTTACTTACTCTATTTAAAAACCCTTGCCGCCTGAACTGCCTTTTTCCAGCCATTATATAAATCCTTCCGTTCCTGTTCTTCCATCTCGGGTTCGAATTTCTTATCGACCGCCCATAGCTTTGAAATCTCTTCCTGACTTTCCCAATATCCGACAGCGAGCCCAGCCAAATACGCCGCTCCTAACGCTGTCGTTTCACTAATAACGGGTCTTTCGACTGGTACATTCAGGAGGCAGCTTTGGTATTCCATCAAGAAGTTGTTTTTGACAACCCCGCCATCGACCCTTAATGCCTTTAGGTTAATCCCTGAATCAATCTCCATGGCGCTAAGGACATCTTTTGTCTGGTAGGCCAATGCTTCCAATGTTGCCCGGACGAAATGCTCCTTCGATGTCCCCCTTGTCAGCCCGAATACAGCTCCCCTGACATCACTATCCCAATAAGGGGTGCCTAATCCTACAAATGCGGGAACTACATAGACACCATCGGCTGAAGTGACCCGCAAAGCATACTTTTCACTGTCTTTCGGATCATGTAAGAGTTTCAGTCCATCCCTTAACCATTGTATGGCCGAACCTGCGACAAAAATACTTCCTTCCAAGGCATATTCGACTTTTCCATTCAGCCCCCATGCAATCGTGGTCAACAGGCCATGCTCTGATTTCACTGCCTTTTCTCCTGTGTTCATCAGCATGAAGCATCCGGTGCCATACGTATTCTTAGCCATTCCTTTTTCAAAGCATTCTTGCCCGAACAATGCGGCCTGTTGATCTCCCGCTGCTCCGGCAATCGGGATTTCATGCCCAAAGAAATGGTGTGGCGCTGTTTTCCCGTATATCTCCGATGAAGAACGAACGTCAGGGAGCATCGATTGCGGCACTTGCAGGATTTCCAGCAGCTCTTCATCCCACTTCAGGTCATGAATGTTATACATCAGCGTCCTTGAAGCATTCGAATAGTCGGTTACATGTGATTTACCACCCGAAAGTTTCCATATCAGCCACGTATCGATCGTACCAAACAATAAGTCTCCGTTTTCAGCCTTTTCCCGTGCCCCATCTACATGGTCGAGAATCCATTTCACCTTTGTACCGGAAAAATATGCATCAATCAACAATCCGGTTTTCTTCAAGAATAAGTCATCGAGGCCCTCATCCTTCAATTGCGTACAAATTTCGCTTGTCTGCCGGGATTGCCAGACGATGGCATGATGAATCGGCTGACCTGTTTCCTTGTCCCATACCACGGTCGTCTCCCGTTGATTCGTTATGCCAATACCAGCGATCTGTTCAGGCCTTACATTCATTTCCGATAGACAGGAAGCGATTACCGATAAGATGGAGCCCCAAATTTCATTGGCGTTATGCTCCACCCATCCTGGATTCGGGAAGTGCTGGGTGAATTCCTTTTGGGCAATATGCAAAACTTTCCCGCTTTTATTAAATAAAATGGCCCGGGAACTTGTCGTTCCCTGGTCCAATGATAGTATGTAAGTCTCCACGGCTGTCTCCTCCTGCACTTAAGAAAAGGTTCATTTCAGCTTAAGTGTCATGCTGTTTTTTCTTTCTACATTTTACTAGATATACCCGTGAAAACAAAAAATATATAAACTACAGCAGAAAACTGAATAATATTGGCAGGTTAAGAGTTTATCTTTTACAATGAAAATAAGCGGATAGGAGGAATGGAAATTGAATAATCATGAAATAGATTTTAAGGTATATGGAGATGACATGCAGTTTGTTGAAGTGGAATTGGACCCTCAGGAAACGGTGATTGCCGAGGCTGGAAGCTTAATGATGATGGAAGATCAAATCAAGATGGAAACCATCTTTGGTGATGGGTCTTCAAATGGTGACAGCGGAATGATGGGTAAGCTATTCGGGGCCGGGAAACGGCTACTTACTGGTGAGAGTCTTTTCATGACGGCTTTTACGAATGAAGGACGAGATAAAAAACACGTTTCATTCGCATCGCCATATCCAGGTAAAATCATCCCGATGGATTTAAGCGAGCTGGGCGGGAAAATCATATGTCAAAAAGACGCATTCCTGGCGGCCGCAAAAGGCGTTTCGGTCGGAATTGAGTTTCAGAGAAAAATAGGGGCAGGCTTCTTTGGCGGTGAAGGCTTCATCATGCAAAAACTAGAAGGAGATGGAATGACCTTCGTTCATGCCGGTGGCACGATCCATAAAAAGGAATTGGCAGCAGGGGAGATTTTACGCGTCGATACAGGATGTTTAGTGGCAATGACTAGCGGGGTAGATTATAATATTGAAACTGTAAAGGGTGTGAAAACCGCTTTGTTCGGCGGCGAAGGTTTATTCTTTGCAACATTAAAAGGACCCGGAACAGTCTGGGTGCAATCTTTGCCATTCAGCCGGCTTGCCAGCCGTGTATTTGCTGCAGCGCCGCAAAATGGAGGATCATCCGAAGAAGGCAGCGTAGCTAGAGGCTTATTCAATTTATTCAACGATAAATAAGAACCGGACCAATGGCTGCCATCCTGGCAGTCATTGATCTCTTTTGAAAAGGATGGGTAGCTACATGCAGCTTGTTAAGTGGTCCTACATGAGACGCTATAATATCAGGGCAATTTTTGATCAATTCCCGAATTCGCCTGTTATTTTCCGAAAAATAAGAGATTACTATTTTGTTTATACCGTTCACTGGACAGCTGCCGATGCCCCTATCGGCATAAAAGAGCTTGAAGAAATGGAACAGCTGCTTAACCGTGAGCTCGGGACTGAACTGCAATATCTCTACCGAAAAAAATGAGTTACTCCTCGTACATCATTTTTCTTGTCATGCCTCCATCGACGATAAGATCCTCACCCGTAACGAAATTATTTTCCGTTGCCGTCAAATAAAGACAGGCCCTTGCAATATCGTCCGGTTTGCCAACCCGATTGGAAAAATGCTGCAGGTGATCTTCATCCCTCAGCGATTCATAATCTCCCGTTTCAATCCACCCCGGTGAAATCGAATTGACCGTAATTTTCTCTTTGCCCAAAGAAGCGGCAAGTGCATGTGTCAGTGCTTTGATCCCTCCTTTGGTTGCTGCATAGGATTCCGAATCAGGCTCAGACATCATCGCTCTGGTTGATGCTATATTGATGATCGCACCTCCCATTTCATTTTTCCGCATCGATTCTGCCGCGGCCCGGGAACAAAGGAAAACACTGCGCAAATTCGTATTCATCATATCGTCCCATTCCTCTATCGTCAGATCATAAAGCGATTTGAATAATGCCTTTCCTGCATTATTGATTAATATATCAATGGTCTTATATGTTTTTAGAGTTACATCCATCAATTGTTGAATGTCGGCTTCCTTGCGTACATCCGTTTTAACGAACATGGCTTCATGACCCTTATTTTTGAGCTCTTCCACACACAGAAGCCCTTCCCGCTCGTCCAAATCTGCGAGAACGACTGAAGCGCCGCTTTCTGCATATCCCTTTGCCACGCCTCTCCCTATCCCATTCGAAGCACCTGTTACAATCACCGTTTTATTTTTGAAACCCATTATTCCAACCTCACTTTCACAGCCGCTTTTCCCTATCATAATATCCAATCCGCTCCACTTCAAACAATTTTGAGCTATCTAAAAATCCTTTTCTTCATCATCAATAATCGCAGGACCCTTATATTTTTGTAGCTGCCCTAAAGTGATGTATGATAGATGGTAACAACAAGAATGAACCAGAGTGAAA
>NZ_JBFUIQ010000045.1:0-28759 GCF_056401795.1 Peribacillus sp. P4_D6 | reverse complement strand
GTACAGCATTGCATTCGCACCCACTTTCCCAACCATGACACGGAATCCGTCACAATAATCAGTAAATTCAATGCTTATGGAAAGGTCAGTACAGAGGGGAATTTATTAAAAGCAATATAATTGAAATGAATAATTAATCCATCAGTGTCGACTAACCTGCAAAAACAGGCGTATGTATGAATGGACTTTTGCATATAAACCTATACCGAACCTGCCGAAGGAATGACTTTGCCAACATTACATAACGTACGCCGGGAAAAGCATTACCATGAAAGCTCCCGGGCACCATACTAAGCGACATATTCTTGCCCTAAGCGCTGAATACATGTTGCTAACGCCATGAACGGAAATAGACAACAAGCAATAGCATTAATGGCCTCTTCATTTCTCATCAGGCATATAACACCCTCCCTCGTGTAATGAAACAGTAGAATAAATTCACTGTGCTTTTTCAAATTGGAATAGCGGAGGGGATTCCGTAAACCATTTTGTCCGATATAGAAGATAAACAATCCCAATTCCCGCCCAGACTATTCCTAAAATCAAGGAACTCATCTCGAGATTAAGCCAAAGGATGAAGACCGAAGCCGCGCCTAAAACCGGGGACAGAATAGTTGAAAGAAAACCTTTAATTGTTCTGAAGCTTTTGTTTCTTATCGAATGGACGATTACACAAATATTCACGAAGGTAAAAGCGATTAATGCCCCAAAGTTTATGAGGGAAGTGGCCGTAACCAAATCAAGGAATAAGGCAACCAGTGATATCGACCCGACAAAAATGACATTAAAAAATGGCGTGTTGTACTTGGGGTGGACAAACCCAAATAGTTTTTTCGGAATCATTTGGTCACGCCCCATGACATATAGCAACCTAGAAACACTAGCGTGAGATGCAAGACCGGAGGCAAGCGTACCGCATAAGGTTCCTGCAAGAAAGAATGCCTGAAATAACTTCCCGCCCACGAAAAGGGCAATTTCCGGAGAAGCTGCTTCAGGATCGCTAAAACGGGAAACATCCGGGAAAAATAACTGTGTAAAGAATGATGCCGTCACGAATAAAACCCCTCCGATCAGGGCAGTCAAAAAGATGGCCCGGGGGACCGTTTTGGATGGATTCGGTGTTTCTTCCGATAAGGTAGTGACTGCGTCAAATCCCAAAAAAGAAAAACAAAGGATTGTAGCACCAGTTATGAGCGAAGAGATTTCCATATGGGGCCCGATGAATGGATGAACCGACAAGACCTCTCCAGTCCCTTCTCCACCCATGACTCCTTTAACGACAAGTGCCCCAAAAATGATGATGACCAACATTTGAAAAAAAACCAGGAAGCTATTAAAGTTGGCCGCAAAATTAACATTGAATAAGTTAATGACTGTCATTAAAAGGACAAATGCCACCACCCATATCCACGGGTATACTTCCGGAAAAAGAGCAGTTAAGTATATTTTTGTCAAAATGCCGTTCACCATCGGTAAAAATAAATAGTCAAGTAACGAAGACCACCCGACGAGGAAGCCTAAATGCGGACTGATCGTTTTTTGTGTGTACGTATAGGATGATCCTGCCTGCGGATATATTTTAACCATTTTTCCATAACTGGCTGCTGTAAACAACATTGCCAAAAGAGCAATGATATAAGCGGTCGGCACATGCCCCCCGGTTTTTTCGGAAACTATCCCGAATGTATCAAAAACAACCATCGGCGTCATATATCCAACACCGAGCAATACGATATGCCACAAGTTTAATGACCTTTTCAGATTACCTGTTTGCATGTATCATTCCCCTTCCTTTTATGCGAGAAAAGTTAAGACAAACTTTTCTAGCCTCCCTTATAAATTGTTGGTCATATTACACTTCGCAATTTTCATACCAAAAAAAAGGGTCGATTTTTAACAAAAAACAAGGAAATATGTAGAATGATTTATGCAAATTCGAATAATCTATTCAATTATTCATAAACAGAAGATTTTTTGCCAATAAAAAAAGCAGAAGATATTTAGATATCTTCTGCTCATTTGACTAAATCCCCCGTGCCGAGGTCAAATTACTAGTTTACTTTCGTTGCATTGTATGCTGATACACGGCAAGGCGCATCATCAAATGCCTAATTTAATGAAATTCTTTTATGAAAATCAACAGATTGGAGATTAATCCTGCTGCCTGCTATCCAATATGTTAAAAAGTTCTTCCATCTCATTCGTTTTTGAACGATTCATCAAAAGGTCAACTGCCTTTTTCACTTCTTCCCCATTGAATAAAACATCGTACAGGGCTTCGGTGATCGGCATATTCACTTCGTACTTTTGGGCTAGTTGATAGGCTGCTTTAGTGGTTCTGACACCTTCAACGACCATACCCATGTTTTCCAAAACTTCTTCAAGCTTTTGCCCTTTACCAAGCATATTCCCAGCTCTCCAATTACGGGAATGAACGCTTGT
Source organism: Peribacillus sp. P4_D6 (assembly GCF_056401795.1). Lineage (NCBI taxonomy): Bacteria > Bacillati > Bacillota > Bacilli > Caryophanales > Bacillaceae > Peribacillus > Peribacillus sp. P4_D6. Next base: position 26,317 of record NZ_JBFUIQ010000045.1, on the reverse strand, counting down.
ACAAGTGACGATCAAGTCGCCAATTCCAGCTAAACCTGAAAACGTTAGTGGGTTAGCCCCCATGGCCACCCCTAGACGGGATATTTCAGCCAACCCTCGAGTCATTAATGCAGCCTTGGCATTATCCCCATAGCCTAAACCATCTGTGATGCCGGCAGCCAAAGCGATGATGTTCTTTAAAGCCCCTCCGATTTCAACACCAATCAAGTCCGGATTCGTATATACACGGAAATTATTATTGATAAAGATGTCCTGAACCCTTTCGGCAGCTTTCATATTCTTTGAAGAAACGGCAACTGTTGTCGGGTGACGTAAACTGACTTCTTCTGCATGGCTCGGTCCTGAAAGAACCACTATATCCTTAAGCCATTCTGACGAAGAGACTTCTTCAATCATTTCCGATATACGAAGCAGGGAATCAGGTTCAATTCCCTTACTCACATGAACGATTGTCAACGGTTTATCATGAGCCTCTTCAATCTGGCCAAGCACTTCCCGGTAGGCTTTTGTCGGAACAGCCAAGATTATTATTTCAATCCCGGCCAATGCTTCCTTAATGGAAGAATAACCTTTAATCCCCAAAGGCAATTCAATCCCAGGCAAGTATTTTTCATTCGTATGATTTTGATTGATTTCATCGATTTGTTTCTGATTATGTCCCCATAATCTCACTTCATGCTGGTTATCAGCGATTACAAGCGCTAAAGCAGTCCCCCAGCTCCCAGCTCCRATCACTGCGATACTTTCTTTTTCTTTTACCACGGTATAACCACCTTTACTATTTTCTCTGGCGTCCAAAAATTCGTATTGGTGTTCCTTCAAAACCAAAGGCATCCCTAATTCGATTTTCTAAAAATCTCTCATATGAGAAATGCAATAACTCCGGATCGTTAACGAATACGACGAAAGTTGGCGGCTTGATGGCTACCTGTGTCGTATAGTAAATTTTCAAACGGTTTCCATTATGAGTCGGTGTCGGATTCATTGCCACGGCATCCATTACCACTTCATTCAATACATTTGTCTGAACCCGGATAGCATGATTCTCACTAGCCTGATCAATGACCGGTATTAAGGTATGTGTCCGTTTTTTCGTTAAGGCAGAAAGATAAATGATTGGCGCATAATCCAAGAACAGGAAATGAGCACGGATCTTTTCTTCAAAATCCTTCATCGTTTTTTCATCTTTCTCGATGGCATCCCACTTATTGACGACGATGATGACCGCCCTACCCGCTTCATGGGCATATCCCGCAATTTTCTTATCCTGCTCACGAATTCCTTCTTCAGCGTTCAGGACTACAAGAACAACGTCTGAACGTTCAATTGCCCTTAATGCACGAAGTACGCTATATTTTTCCGTACTTTCATACACCTTGCCTTTTTTCCGCATCCCTGCTGTATCAATAATGACATACTCTTTGCCATTATACTTATACGGAGAGTCAATCGCGTCACGAGTCGTACCTTCAATATCACTGACAATGACGCGTTCTTCACCTAACAATGCATTGACCAGAGAAGATTTACCTACGTTCGGTCTTCCAATCAAACTGAATTTAATGACATCATCAGCATAATCCGGGCCGTCAAATTTAGGGAAATGTTTAGCCGCTTCATCCAGAAGGTCACCAAGGCCAAGTCCATGAGACCCGGAGATCGGGAATGGATCGCCAAAACCTAACGCATAGAAATCATAAATTTGATCTTTCATTTCTGGGTTATCGACTTTATTTACTGCAAGGACAACCGGCTTTCTTGACTTATAGAGTATCTTTGCGACCTCTTCATCAGCAGCCGTTACACCTTCACGACCATTCGTCATAAAAATTATCACATCAGCTTCGTCAATGGCAATTTCAGCCTGCTGGCGAATTTGTTCTAGGAACGGCTCGTCACCGATATCAATTCCACCTGTATCAATAATGTTGAAATCATGTGTCAACCATTCACCCGAACTATAAATCCTGTCCCGGGTCACTCCTGGAACGTCTTCAACAATCGAAACCCGTTCTCCAACTATTCTATTAAAGATTGTCGATTTTCCCACGTTCGGACGACCGACTATCGCAATTACCGGTTTTGGCATTGCTATTCACCCTTTCTGCTACTATATCTCTGTCAAAGTCACGAAATTCATGAATGCATTTATTACGGTTGCTTTGCATTATTGATTTTCATAATTTCCTTTTAAAGGAAAAGGTTGTATTCATCATCATTTAAAGGAATCTTTCATCAGTAAGGATAATCCCAACTGATGTTCAGTTAAACTCATCAGGTATTCACGGGCGGTTTGTCCACTTGACGCCCCGGTTCCTTAGGTGACATGAAGCTGAAACCTCTGCATGCTAAAACTTGATTCTAAACAGCCCAAAAAAATGAAGAAAGCTTCGGCATACGGCTTCCTTTTTAATTGTTTAGAGCATTTTACGATTTATCTACAGACCTCTAACTATCCTATAGTAACAAATTTCTCGCCAATCAACAATGATTGTATGAATAAAAGCCTTCCAATTCCAATTGGTTCCATTTATATTTCTGCCTTTTGATAAAACAGCTAATACCCCATACTAATTTTCTCCATACTCATTGATTAAAATTCTCTTTTCCTTGTTTTGATAAAAATCTCGAATGGGAAATTGTATAAATGTATTGGCCAACCAGTTCCAACATTCTCCACAGTATGTTTGCTCCCAATACCAGCACGGCATTATCATGCCATGCGTAAGCAAGGGCCACATAAGGTAAAGAGTGGTAAGCAAGTAATCCGGAATATATGATATCTCCCAGCAGCATCCCAATTAAAAGGACGAACAATCGATGTTTCCAATTTTTAAAAAGTAATAATATAAGATAATTCAGGAAAATACACAAAAGATAAGAGGGTTTCATTATGAGCCATATTGGATCAAGTAAAGAAAAAAGTTGAAAACTCGCATAGGCGAGAGTGATAATAAGACTTCCGCTGATCAGTTCCATCATCTTGATGATTGATTTCTTCCTAATATATACACACAGAATAAAGAAAAGATACGGTCCGCTCAAATGCACGGAAACCAACGGAGACTCCAGTTTATAGCCCGCTAATACCATTACGGCTAATAGATGAAAAAGAAAATCAAAACGAAAGGGAACCGTTTTCGGAATAAAATACATGACAATGACCCAAACTATCCATGAAATCCAATAAAATATAATTCCATCCATGCAGCGTCCCCCCTTTTAGGAACATTATGGGTTGTTTATTCAAAGTATAAACGTTAAGCACGGCATTTAATGAGGAAACCTTACCCCATTCATTTAAAAAGGAGGTGTGAACATGGGAAAAGATCGACAAGAGAAGAAATTAAGAGAAAGTAAACGGGTGGAGTCCGACAGGGACCAATCACTGGGTCATAAAGGGGCAACAAGAATGGAAAGCCCTGAAGAGGCACGAAAAAGGAATAGTTAAGTCTATCCATGAACAAAAAGGAAGCATCTCCATTCGATCCAATGAGATGCTTCCTTTTTGTGGTCATTCATTTAGCATACGCGGAACAATCAATGCCTCTTTGAGATAACCAATGATAGGTATTTCCTTTGATGACTAATTTCGATTTTCTTAGCTCTGAGATATTACCGCATCCGAGTGCAGTCATGATGACCTTTAAATCTTCATGTATGTAATGTATTTCTTTAATCAAATGCTCCAAGCCCAACTCTTTATAGAGCTTGAGGAAATGTCCAGCCAATCCGACACCTTTCGCTCCTAGCGCCAGGCTTTTTGTAATTTCCAAAGGGCTTTGAATGCCACCCGACCCAATGACTGAAAGCTGTGGTGAAACATTCACTGCTTCGACAATCGAAGCGGCTGTCGGTATGCCCCATTCATTAAAATATCCGAGTATTTTTGCTCGTCTTTCATTCTCGATTTTAGCAAAATTCGTTCCGCCAAACCCGCCTACATCAATGATTGAAACACCTACGGAATGTAATTGCCGTACCGTTTCCATACTCATCCCAAATCCAACTTCTTTTACGATGACAGGAATTCCGATCGTTTTATTGATTTTTTCTATTCTCGAAAGGGTACCCGCAAAATCCCTGTCCCCTTCAGGCATCGTCAATTCTTGGATGACGTTAATATGTATTTGAAGGGCATCGGCCCCGATCATTTCGCTTGCCCGCTTAGCCTGTTCGACTGTTGCTTCACCACCGAGATTACCAATCAACACACCATCAGGATTTTCCTTCCTTACAACTTTGAAAGAAGCTTGCTGGCTAGGATCCTTGATGGCTGCCATTTGCGATCCTACCGCCATGGCGATTCCCGTTTCCCTTGCAGCAATGGCTAGGTCACCATTCAATTTTTCCGTTTCAGGGCCTCCGCCTCCGGTCATGGCATTTATAAAAATTGGCGAACTTAATTCAAGTTCGCCAACTTCTGCTGTGAGGTTCACATTATTCAAGGAAATACCTGGTAAGCTTTGGTGAATAAACGAAATATCTTCTAGTCCGGTTTGATGCTGCTGTCCTGTCTTAAGCGCAAATTCTATATGATCTAATTTTCGTTGTTTTCTCTCCAAGGCCATCACCATTATTATCTTATTTTAGTTTTTTCAATTGATCACCGATCATTTCACCTAACTGAAAACCCTTCGATTCTTCAGGCATCTCATAATCTGATGTGTTGTAATTGGATTGAGGTTCTTCAAGTTCCTTGATGCTCAATGATAAACGCTGATCCGTTTCATTGACTTCGAGCACTTTCACTTCGACAGACTGGCCTTCTTTAAGTACTTCTTGCGGTGTGGCAATATGCTTGTGTGAAATTTGTGATATATGGACAAGCCCTTCTACGCCTGGAAAAATTTCCACGAATGCACCAAAAGAAACAAGGCGTTTGACGATACCTTCCAGTTTAGAGCCTTTGGCAGCTTTTTCTGCAATTCCTGCCCAAGGTCCAGGAAGGGTATCCTTGATGGAAAGTGAAATCCTTTCATTATCACGATCGATGGATAGTACTTTCACCTGCACCTTATCCCCTTCGGACACGACATCGGATGCCTTGTCGACATGCTGATGGGAAAGCTGGGAAATGTGGACAAGGCCGTCTACGCCACCAATATCCACGAACGCACCAAAATCGGTAATCCTTTGGACCACACCCTCAAGCACTTGCCCGCTTTCAATCTTATCCAAGACGTTTGCTTTTTGCTTTTCCTTTTGGTCCTGGACCACTGCCCGATGTGAGAGGATTAAGCGATTTTTGTCTTTCTCAAGTTCAACGATCTTGAATGTTAAAGTTTTGTTTTTGTAATCAGAAAAGTCTTCAACGAAATAGTCTTCTACTAGAGAAGCTGGAACAAAACCACGTACGCCTAGATCTACGACAAGCCCGCCTTTGACGACATCTTTAACTTCAGCCTCAAATACGTCTCCATTTTCAAATTTCAATTCCAGGTCATCCCATGCCTTAAGAGCGTCAATTTTACGTTTTGATAGAATGAGAGCTTCTTCTTCGACTTTAATGACTTCCAGCTCCAATGCATCACCTTCCGAAACGGCATCTGACGCCTTTTCGACATGCAGGCTTGAAAGCTCACTGATAGGTATGATTCCATCAGTCTTGCTGTTTTCCACATCGACAATGACCTGTTTTTCTTCTACCTTTGAAACGGTTGCTTTAACTTGATCCCCAACTTTGTAATTGTTCACTTCTACTTGGTTCATATCTTCTGTCATTACTAACTCCTCCTTAACCCATGACTGATCAGCAAATTTCCTCTTCATCGGCCACATATTTTATTTAAAGTGGTTCAATAAAAACACTTTCCTAATAAAGATAAAAACAGTTTTTTTTAGAGTAATAAAGTTATATTCCTTTTCATCGGCAATAAGGAACAATACCCTTATTTTATAAATTCTAACAAAATCAGAAAATTGTCAAGTATGAAGGACTATTTATGCTCGGAAATCAATTTCCCAATATGCTCCATGATGATCTTGGTGGCTTCATCGGCTGATATTTTCTGTTCACGATATTCGGTAAAATTTATTGGAGGACCGTAAACGACCTTCAGTGGACGTAAAAATTTATATGGGCCGATGATTGCACACGGTATGATAACGGCATCAGACCGCAACGCAAAAAATCCTGCCCCCGCCAAACCTTCTCCCAATTGACCAGTCTTGCTTCTGGTTCCCTCGGGAAACAGACCAATCGCCTTGCCCTCCTTCAAAAGCTTTAAGCCTTTCCTAAGGGATTCCCGATCGCTATTGCCACGTTTCACGGGAAATGCATTTACTCTTGGTAATATACCCTTTAAAACAGGTGCATGAAACAACTCTTCTTTCGCCATGAAATGAATATCCCTTGGAGACGTCATGCCAACTACGGGCGGATCCAAATTATCAATGTGATTGGCACAGATCAATACCCCGCCCTCTTTAGGGATATGTTCCTTTCCGAGTGTTTTAACCCTAAACGAAGGCGTTAAAACGCCTTTTACGATGTTCTTGGCAAATGTGTAAAAATCCAATGTCATCTTTTCCTCTCTTCTATTAAAGACATGATACTTTCTGCAACTTCCTGAATCGATAATGAGGTCGTATCGATTTCGATAGCATCCGCTGCCTTTTTCAATGGCGATATCTCGCGTTCGGAGTCCAGCTTGTCCCTTGTTGCGATTTCTTCCCTTAATTTTTCAATATCTGAAGGAAAACCTTTCAATATATTTTCCTGATGCCTCCGCTGTGCCCTTTCATCCACAGAAGCGATTAGAAATACCTTTACTTCGGCGTTTGGTAACACATGCGTACCGATGTCCCTGCCATCCATGACGACACCGCCATTTTCACCTAAGATTTGCTGCCTGCGAACCAATTCCTCCCGGATGCTCCGGTGCTTGGCCACTTCCGAAACGGAACCAGTCACTTCATTGTTCCTGATTTGGGCTGTCACGTCCTCGTTATCCAAGAAAACCAACTGCCCATTTTCACTTGGTCTTAATTCGATTTCCGTATTGATGAGAACTTCTGATAATGCTTGTTCATCATTAAGGAGAATCTTTTGATTAAGGGCCTTATAGGTAATGGCCCTATACATTGCCCCTGTATCCACATATATGTAATTGAACTTTTCTGCAACAATTTTAGCAACCGTGCTTTTTCCAGCAGCAGCTGGTCCATCGATTGCGACTGATAATTTTTTTTTCATAAATCCTCCCAAGAATCCTACAATCATGCTGATTATTTAGTACCTTTTCATTTTATCACAACTAGCGGGAAAATCATTAATAAAAGGGATGTGTACGTTCAAAATCACCTTTGTTCTTTTTTTGATCCCAACAGCCATCAAACGTTTTCGTTTTACTGAAAATCTTCTTACAAAAAAAAGCGGGTATCACCGCTTTTACTTATGGGGCCCATTGAATGTTTCAATGATTTTCGTATAATTATTGCTGGTGACACCTTCATACCTCGAGAGCTTGGTCAAATCAAAGATTTGATCCTCCCTGCTCAAAAGGAATTGGAAAAAAAATAAGCAGGCCAATTGGATGATGATCACTTTAATTAATAGTCTTTCAAATGTTTTCATATAAGCCGCCGCACCCTCCATCCGTTTATATTAGCAGTATGGATGGAATCGCTGTTTTTCATTCAATCAAGTTAAACATGCAAACCTTTTTTCTTTAAATCCACCCGCTTTTCAAATATAAACCTCATTAATGTCTGTATATCATTTTTTGAAGGTTCACGAAATTGGACGTGCAGCAGCATATTTCCATGCATTTTCCGTTACGCGAATGACTTTGCTATTTAACCTTAAATAATGAAACTCACCTGATTTCAACGTAAGCGCCATCCATAGGTATAATTGCGAAACCGATTGAATTGCAGTGCCTTTTAAAAGCCTTATGGAAGCTCCGCCAGCGCTGATATCCTCCGTTAATGTGCGAAAAGGGGTAGACTCGGAATGTTCTGGATGAATGGCCGTATCCAAGGTTACATCCAGGCGTTCGAATTTGCCTCCACTGGATTTTAACAAACGTTTCTGCTTCGGGCAGCAATAGTTGCATCATGGGTATTCTACCTTTCACTTTTCCAGGCACTTCAGACTCGAATACATAAACGGCCTGCTCTTCATTGGAAAATGTGACATTGAACTGTGTCCCATCCATAAGGCATGCAATTTTTCCAGTCTCTACATCGATGGGAAAGTCCGTATAGAAACAACCCGTTCCCATTTCTACAACCATTCATTTGAACTTTTCCTTCTGTGGTATGTATTTCGGTTCGAGTATTGATATATCACCAATTTTAAACATCGTCGTCCACGTCCTTTTCGATAGGAGGAAACCACATAATACCCCTACGGCCCATATAATCCAATAATCATGAAGTTATTATGTCATAAGAAAAAGGGAAAGTGACTAAGCACATTTCCCTACAACTTATGATCGGCGATTGTTTTAAATTAAATTCTCATATACCGGTTCGGAATTCTTTAATTTTTCCACCTTTTCTTCTTGACCTGTATCTGCATTAATGAAAATACGGTAGGTATCGTCTTTAATCGTACCGAGAAATTCATAACAAAGAACTTCTTCACCAATATCATTGGTGATTAACGCCTTTCCTTCTTCCATTATTTTTACGTTGCTGTTGATTTTGTCCTTTGCTTCTTTCTCGGATATGTTCGGATTCCCTACTTCCCTGGTTTTATGTGATTTTAAATACTCATCAGCTGAAAAACCTATAACGGATCCATCATCCAATGCGATTTTGACCTTGACTGAATCTGGGTAAATCTTGACTCCATTTTCCGATGTTACGAAATTCAATAATGCGATATTATCGTATTGAGCACTTTCAAATAATTCAAGTGAACTGAAATCATGTTCCTTTAAAAAAGCTTCGGCTTTTGTATGGGCTTGATTCAAATCAATATTTGTTTTGTTCACATCTCTATTATTGATATACCAAATAGGGTAACCGCCTTTTTTTGTCAAATCCATATTCAATTCAGTATCTGAATCTTTATCGAGGATGCTCACACTATAAAATCCATAATCGGAACCTTTTCCATTTTCCTCCACATTCACCTTCAAATTTTTGCTTTTTGAGTGTGCATAGTTTTTTGCTGTCGCGATTGCTTCTTCTTTCGTAATGGTTTCACCTTTCAAATTTTTGAAGTTTTCATCCTTCTGTTGTGCAGAAGTAAAAGTCGGGTTCATCTCATTTGTTTCACCGTACCCAGATACTTTTTTCTCTACCGTCTTTAATCCGTCAATGATCGTGTTATCCGAATTTTCTTTCCCTGATGCAAGAGCCATCTCGACATCCATCCATCTTAAATTGTTTTTAAGGACTAGATACTGCACTTTCCTTAACTCGCCCTGGATGTCTCCTGCCTGTGTGTACAAGGATTGCAGTGTCGCATATTCCTTATCATCCAATGGTTCTTTTTCAAGGTCCCGTACCGCTGTTTTATAACTGAAGTCCGCAATTTTAGATAAAAATTCCTCTGTCTTGTTAAAAGGAAGCAAGGTCAATGGCAACTGCCCGACATCACTCTGGGCTTCGGAAGTGATACGCCAAACATCTGTTAACGCCGGACTTAATGAATAACGTGAATTCATGGCCAAAGTACTGCCGACCTTATCGTGCAATAAATCCACTTGATAGCTTAAATCATGAAAGGCACGCTGATACGTATTTTCCGCGTTGATTAATACAGCATTTTTTTCCTTATGTTCTTGATAACCCCAGAATGCAGTTCCCGTAACAACTACAACAAGCAGGGCAATCACTATATTCCTGATCATTTTCCTTCACCTCTTTACTTACAAAAGATATGTTTTCCGATTCTTTTAATTTGTTCCCTTGACCAGATCCATTTACTTGTTGCCGTATCGGGATTAAAGTAATATTCTGCATTACCGCTTGGATCCCACCCATTGATAGCATCCACCACGGCTTCTTTCGCCCTTTCGTTCGGTGTAAGCCAAATCTGTCCATCCGCAACAGCCGTAAACGCCCCAGGTTCAAAAATCACTCCCGAAATGGTATTAGGAAATGCGGCACTTTCCACCCTATTCAGGATTACAGCTGCAACGGCAACCTGACCTGTATATGGCTCCCCTCGCGACTCTCCATAAACGGCATTGGCCATCAGCTGTATATCGTTTTGAGAATAACCCCCTGGAAGATTGGCAGATGTCGTTGGTTTGGAAGGGGCCTTTCCGGTAGCGGTCCCTCCAGTTCCATTTCCTTTCGCTTTTACCTGTTTTTCAATGGGGACCCCCCCAAAATAGGTGAACTCGTTTCCTTTATTGATTTGCTCATGAACCCATGCTTTATTGAAATTAGACGCATTCGCTAACTTCTGTTTTGTTGTAGTCCCTGCTAAACCATCGATTGGCAGCCCGAAATCTTGTTGAAAGTTTCGAAGTGCCCAATAAGTGCCCCATCCATAGGCTCCATCAATCTTTCCGTTATAGTAACCGATGTTTTGCAGGCGTGCCTGCAGTTCAATTACATCATCTCCAACCGCACCTTTTTGAATGATTTGGCTCGAAAAGGCATTTGTTCTTGTTTCCGGGTAAATTCCGAAACATATAGTTATACACGAAAACAGCAAAAGCCATTTCCATTTTGACGAAATTCCTTTCATCAAAAACACTCCTCTTTTTCTTGAATTAATGTAATTCTATTTTCTTCTTTACTGGCTTTTTTATTCCAAACATAAAAAAAACGGAGCGGGCAAAATATGCCAGCACTCCGTTTTTTGATAGTATTCGTCATTTGCTAAGGTAGTGATTCTGTGAAAGTTTTTCTGCGTGAAAGTCGGACAACAAACGTGCTTTCTTTACTTTTTTCATGCCTAACCACCATAGATAAATCATGAATGGCATAATAAAGTACACCCAAAATTTTTGGGAAACCAAAATATAATCGTAAACCCCATGTAACGAAATTGGTATGATCAATGCCAATAATAAATAGACCCTATTATTCGAAGCCGAAAATTTCGCCTTGCCCAAATAATATCCCATGATCACACCGAACAAAGCGTGACTGGATACAGGGAGAACGGCCCTGAGAAAAGCGTGTTCCACCCCGTTGGCCAGCAGGTATAAAATATTCTCCATTGTGGCGAATCCAAGGGAGACTGCAGCTCCGTAAACAATCCCATCATATGGCTCATCGAATGCCACATGCTGATAAATAACGTAAATGAGTATGAACCACTTGAAGAATTCCTCAAGCAGTGCAGCCCATAAAAAAGCATTTGCTAAATCCGTATTCAAGATATGTTCGGTTTCGAGCACATACTGTATGAACATAATCGGCAATACAAGAAAAACACCGAATATAAATGTTTTGACCACAACCGATATCGGTTCGGTCTCATATTGATCTTTCAAATAGAAATAGCTCAGTAGCGCCAATCCTGGCGCAATAGCCGCTGACAACATGACCAGCATTAGCTGACCCTCTTTTCATCTTCGTTTCCTTAATCGTACCATGGAATGAAGAAAAACTGAATCCAAGAATCAACTCTTCCATTTTTTATTTAATCCTTCAGTACTTAAAGAAGGTCTCATCTATAGGGTTTTCGCTTGCCAGCATGACAGCTAACTTGATTCGTGCCTTCTTGCTGTCATAATCAGCGCCTAAAATCACACCGCGTTGTTTTAGATCAAATGCGCTGCCTTCATAATCATAAGCTGGGTACACTTTTCCTTCTTCTGCACTTGTAGTCATGATGATCGTGATTCCTTTATCGATTGCAGCTTGTATGGAGGTTACCATTACAGGGGTGACTTGCCCCCTTCCTACACCCTCGAGCACGATGCCTTTCGCACCGTTTGCAACCGCAGCATCAATAAAGAGGCCGTCAGCTCCTGTATGGCACTTGATGATGTCGACCCTTGGGATGAGATTCTGAATATCAAAACACTCCCTATGTAAAGGTTTTTGATAGATGCTCACGACATCATTATCAATTATCCCTAAATATCCATAGCCAAAAGATTCGAATCCCTGTAAATTGGAAGCATGAACTTTTTTGACATACTTTGCTGAATAGATCCGCTCATTAAAAACGACCACTACCCCAACATCCCTAATAAGATCACTTGCAGCGCATAATATCGAATTCCTTAGATTGGAATATACATCGGTGCCCACTTCTTGAGGAGAACGTTGGGAGCCGGTTAATACGATTGGACGTTGGTCCTTACTCGTGACATCAAGGAAATATGCCGTTTCTTCAAGTGTATCCGTACCGTGTGTCACGACGATTCCCGTAACTTCGGGATCCTCCAATTCCTTTTTAATGGCTAAATTAAGCTGTTGCATTTTCTCAAAGGACATGGACATGCTTGAAATCTGGAAAAGATTAACCACCTTAACCTCGATATCGTTGGGCAATTCGCAAAGTGATGCCAACTCATGGCCAGTCAATGCACCAGAGGCCAGCATACCATTCACAGTTTCTTTACTGGCAATAGTCCCACCAGTCGTTATTAGCGATATTTTTTCCATACGGTCACTGCTCCTCATTTATATCATTCACTTTTCTTTAACGGCCAAATGATAGGCAATCAATCCACCATGAAACCTGCCGTTCTCGATGAAGATTTCGTTCGCATTATTTCCGGCTGCCAGAACTCCTGCAATATAAAGACCTTTAACGTTCGTTTCCATCGTTTCCTCGTTATATGCAGGCCTTCCAGTCTCCTTATCAATAGTTATGCCCATTGCAGCTAAAAAGGAATGGTCAGGATGGTAACCAGTCATTGCAAATACAAAATCATTTTTTATGACTTTTTCCTCATCACCTACATGATAAATCACGCTGTCTTCCGTTATCCTGTCGACATTCGCATTAAATTCCATCTTGATCGTTCCATTGCGGACTAATGATTCGAATTCCGGAAGAATCCAAGGTTTGATACTTGGAGAGTAATCCGATCCTCTATAAAGGACTGATACCCTTGCTCCTGATTTGACCAATTCCAAAGCTGCATCCACACTTGAGTTTTTGCCACCGATGACTGCAACATCACAATTAAAGTAGGGATGGCCCTCCTTGAAGTAATGAAATACTTTAGGGAGCTGTTCGCCCGGTATGCACATATAGTTAGGATGGTCATAGTATCCGGTCGATATGATCACATGCAGAGCTGTATAGTCCCCTTTCGATGTCTTGACTAAAAACTTGCCATCTTCTCTTTTTTCCACTTTTTCCACTTTTTCCACTTTTTCGAATGTATTGACCCGCAATTCTTTCCTTTTGACTACCTCCCTATAATAGGCTAGCGCCTGATTGCGGACCGGTTTACGGTTTTCGATTATAAAAGCGACATCACCAATTTCCAGTTTTTCACTCGAACTGAAAAATGTTTGATGTGTCGGATAACGGTAAATGGAATCAACCACATTTCCTTTTTCAATGATCAGGGACTGTATTCCCACTTCTTTAAGAGCGATCGCAGCAGCCAATCCACACGGGCCCCCACCTATGATAATGACTTCTTCAACATTCATCTTTATTCTCCACTGCCTTTCCATCCACTATGTGATACGTTCGTCTAAAAAATAAAAACTCCTATCAATACATGATAGGAGTTTTTACAATTCATTTCAATGATAAAGCAATGAACATGATGTTAACTATATATTAAAACCGATTTGAATCCTTTTAGATCCAACCACGGAAGCGAGAAGCTTCAGCCATTTTTCTTACGCCGATCATATAAGCCGCTAGGCGCATATCAACGCGTCTTGATTGAGCAAGTTCATAAATGTTATTAAAAGATTTTATAAGGATTTTTTCCAGCTTTTCGTCCACTTCTTCTTCAGACCAGTAATACCCTTGATTATTTTGTACCCATTCGAAGTAAGAAACCGTTACACCGCCAGCAGAAGCAAGCACATCAGGAACAAGAAGGATTCCGCGATCCGTCAGGATTTGTGTCGCTTCAATTGTTGTAGGTCCGTTAGCTGCCTCGACAACGATCGATGCTTTGATATCCGCAGCATTTTCTTCAGTGATTTGGTTTTCGATTGCAGCCGGAACTAAAATATCGCATTCCAATTCAAGCAGTTCTTTATTTGAAATTGTGCTTTTAAACAATTTCGTTACGGTTCCGAAACTATCTCTCCGATCGAGAAGATAATCGATATCCAATCCCTCCGGATCATGGAGTGCACCATATGCATCTGAAATACCAATGACTTTAGCACCTGCGTCATGCATGAACTTAGCTAAGAAACTACCTGCGTTACCAAAACCTTGAATGACGACCCGTGCCCCTTTAATATCGATGCCGCGTTTTTTGGCAGCTTCATTGATACAGATCGTTACACCTTTAGCAGTGGCAGATTCACGGCCATGAGAACCACCAAGCACTAGCGGCTTACCCGTAATGAATCCTGGAGAGTTGAATTCATCCATACGGCTGTATTCGTCCATCATCCAAGCCATGATTTGGGAATTTGTAAATACATCAGGTGCCGGGATATCCTTAGTCGGCCCCACGATTTGGCTAATTGCACGAACGTAGCCCCGGCTCAGTCTTTCAAGCTCACGGAATGACATATTACGAGGATCACAAACGATACCGCCTTTACCCCCGCCGTATGGCAAATCTACGATGCCGCATTTCAAACTCATCCAAATGGATAATGCCTTCACTTCACGTTCCGTTACATTAGGGTGAAAACGGATACCGCCTTTTGTAGGTCCAACAGCATCGTTATGCTGCGCACGGTAACCCGTGAAAATTTTAACCGATCCATCATCCATGCGTACCGGTATCTTCACCGTCAATAAACGCAAAGGTTCCTTCAACAGCTCAAAAACTTCTTCCGGGTAACCCAGCTTATCCAAAGCTTTATGTATTACAGTTTGGGTTGACCTCAGTACGTCGTGTTTTTCTTCTTCATTTACATGGCTATTGCCTTTTGCCGATTCCATTAAAAGTACCTCCTAGAATATCTCATCCATATATAATATTATAATGTACAAATAGTCCTCTTCATGTGCTAGTATACACCTTCGATACATTTATGCAAGAGTAAAAACGGGAAATTAAAAGTTGGAAATATTCTAAAAATGAAAACGTTATCATATCAACTGCTTTCTTACTCTTTTACCGTATATCTTGTTCGGCCGAAAGTTGACATAAAAAAGGCAAACCACATTTTTTACCGTAATGCGGCTGCCTTGTCTTTTTTGTTTTACATCAGCTAAAATGTTTGAGCAAAACATGTATCGCTTCATTTTCGATGATACATGTTCCATATTCATTGATGCGGCTGAGTGTCAATGTAGATGCATGGCCATACTCAGCCGCTAGAGATATGACCGTGTCATATGTCGTGTCTTTAACATTTTCGATAAGTAAATAGTATCTACCCTCAAAATGATAAAGGGTACTTTTAAGCAAACCTTGAAAAGATAATCTATGAGATAATTGGACGATATCTTCAAAGTCATCGAAAACATAAAGAATATGGGGGAAATCATCAATTTTCACCTGTAAATCCAAAAATTCCTCTTCGTCTGCCAATAGTTCCTCTTCTTCCTTTGTCACAATGATTATCAACCCTTGTGCAGGCAAGGAGAAAATTTCGATTGCAATGGAGCCACTCATTTTAAAGCTGAGTTCTTCGCACGCTTCTTCGACCATATCCTGAAATAGCTTGTGGACCTTTAAGGAATTCCCTAAAATATCTTCTTTCGTTATGCCTCTATCAATTAAATCATCAAGGGTCAAAAAAATCTTGATTTTATTATTAGTTAATCGCTCCAGCTTCATAAAAAAATGCCCCCTGGTTACCATCTTCATACATCATATGAAGCCTTGGTCTTAGAGTGCATATCCATTATTTCTCCTAATACGGCCGTCGCTAACCTTTCAGCCACTCCTCCCATTTCGATTGCGTGTCCCCCATTAAGACTCTGCTGAAGGCAGTTCGGTCTTCTTCAGAAATAAGGCTCAAAGCCGCACCGCCAAGACCCACCTTCAAATCCGGAAAATCCTTTATTAACGCTTCAACCAGCTTAAATGTTCCATCAAGATTCTCTTTCAGTGAACATGACATGAATAGGTAAGAGGGCTTAATGATGTTTAGAACGGTGAAAAGGTCCTTATCAGCAATGGATTCTCCTAAATAAATGGTTTCAAACCCTTTCCGCTTCAAAAAAATGGTGAAGATTAATAGTCCAAATTCATGTTTTTCACCGGGAGCGCAAACGGTAAGGGCTTTCGGAAGAAAACCATTAGTCGGAATTGTATGCATAACCGAACTGATCCTGGATTTTATTATGTTCGACGCAAAGTGTTCATGGGCGGAAGTAATTTCTCCCCTTTCCCACTTATCCCCAATCTGAACCATTATTGAACCGAGTACATCCACTATGGTTTGTTCGATTGTATACATACTGAATGCCCGGCTTATCAGCATGTGGGCTTTATTTTCATTGAAATTCATTAGAGCTTCGATTAATTCATCCGATAACTTAATCGCTTGTTCATCCTTACGGTTCGTTTCAGGAACTCCAGGCGCTAGGGTGCCTGTACTTTCGAGAAGTGAAACGGCTTGGCTTATTGTAAAACCTTGCTTTGTTTTAGTAATGAGCCACTTAAGGATTTGCAGATGTTTTTCAGTATACAGCCGGTGCCCCGATTCATTCCTTACAGGTTCGATAAATTTATAGCGCCTTTCCCAAGCCCTAAGGGTTCCCGACTGAATGTCCAGCAGCTTTGAAACTGCCTTTATATTATATTTACCTTCTTGCATGGTTTTACAAGGCCTCCAATAACTGTACGATCATTTGATGAAATTATAGTGGATTTTTCAAGGTCTGTAAAATCCCGGTATACTCGCTTAAAAGTAGCCTAATAGGTTTTTTCCACAGCTTCGCCTATTTCGGTGTCTGTCCCCCTTTTCAGGGTGAAGAGGTGCGTTTCAGGCTTAGCTTCAAGCCTTAAAGGCACTGCGCTTGTCCCATAGCCATTACTCGTCATATATATACAGTCCCCCTCTTTTTTAACGCTTCCGATCTGATAGGGCCCGAATCCGAATATGCGAATCTGCCCGCCATGGGTGTGACCTGACAGGACAAGACTAATATGGTGTTCCGGATTCAACTGTTTCTTGACCAATGGATTATGGCTCACCAAAATCCGGAAATCTTCATTCCCGCAATCCGACAGGGCAAGGTCAAGCCTATCACGTTCTTCCGATATATCATCAATGCCCAGAAGAGCGATTTTGCTTCCATTCTGAGACTCAAAAGAAACAGCTGTATTATCAAGGATCTTCACCCCATGTTTCAAAAGAGTCGCATCCAATTCATGGAAGTCTCCTTCATAATCATTATTACCCCAAACAAAATAAAGGGGACCAAGTTCTTTTAACTTCAATATATTTTTTTCCACACGTTCTAAGGGAACCCCGCTTTCCCTAATGTCACCGCCGATTATCACCAAATCTGCCTTGTCACGTGTTTCCTCAATCAATTTATCCGCAACGATACGCCGATGAAGATYGGATATAAAAAAAATTCGCACATCGCCAAAGCCTTCAGGAAAGTCTTTGAAATATAGGTCTTGAGAAATCACCCTATCTTGCATAGCCGTACGCCACATGTAAAAGATCATGGCAAATGACAGCAGGATGATGATTAAAAATAATCCAGATAACCATAACATCATCGTTAAACCTTCTTTCCATCCTTATCCAAACGTACTTTCATATAACCATAAAACGGTATTACCCGCAATTAAATATGATTTAACGCGATCATCATTTATTTTCATGATATAGGTTAATATCATAATTCTTCTTCATCATTTCAAAAACCTTATGGCGATTTTTCCATTCTTCCTCTTTTTCCCACAATTGCTTACTTTTATTAATGATTTCACAGCGTAGCAGTTGAAACTMCTTTTCAGCTTTATCTAGCTTTTTTTTAATTAAAACCATATATCCATATAGACCAATCGCTGCCGCCAAAAAAAGGAAATGGCTAAAATGGTCGACGAAAACACTAAACATACTGAAAAAGGAATAAGAATAAGGTACAACGATATAAAAATAAAGATAAATCATAAAAAGGACAGCAACAATCATGGTTGCCCATAAGCTTTGAAGGTGCTTCTTTTTAAGTGCCTCGAATTTTTTCTTCCGATCCACGACATTTTGCAGCATTTGTTTTGTTGCTTGATCCGTTTTCTCATCCAGTAAAATGATTGTCGATTCCATCGCATTTCCTCCTCTGCTCTTTCAAATCATGATATGAAAGAGTAGAGGAAAAAATGATAATGTACCTGTCACGATGGCCTTCATACTTAACCAAGTTGAACAATATTAAAAATACCCTGCCTATAAAGACAGGGTCAGATTGGAGACAAACTCGTTTTAGGTTTTTAAAATTTGAATGTTGATTTTCACTACAGGCACTCGCTTTCCGAGGCGGCCCGCCCTCGGCGCCATTGCGCCTGCGGGGTTCTCCCTTGGACACGCTTTCCCCGCAGGAGTCTCGAACACCCGCTCCAATCAACTTTGTTTTAACATTAAGGTAGAACTCCTTTTGCCTAAAGTCTTTTTTGTTTTGAAATAGAAGGATTTAAAAACTTAATTTTTTTCTTAAGGTGACATCATTATTTCTTGATCGGAATTTTCAAAACCTGACCCCTGGAAATTTCATTGCCATTCAGCCCATTCCACTCCCTGATCAGAGCAATCCCTTCCTGTGATTTGTAGTAATTCATTGAAATGCGAAATAATGTTTCTTCACCTTGAACAGTATGTAAAACAACTTTGTATTCCTCTTTATCCGATTTAGCGGCTTGTACATTTTTCTTTTCTGCTGCTGCTTTCTTTGCCTTTTCCTCAGCTTCTTGCTGCACTTTGGCCTTTTCCTCTGCTTCTTGCTGCGCTTTGGCTTTAGCCTCAGCTTCTTGCTGTGCCTTGGCTTTAGCCTCAGCTTCTCGCTGCACTTTAGCCTTTTCTTCAGCTTCTTGCTGTGCCTTGGCTTTTTCCTTAGCTTCCTGCTGCGCTTTGGCTTTAGCCTCAGCCTCAGCTTCTTCTTTTTCTTTCTCCGCTTCAGCCTTTTCCGACTCTTTTTCCTTTAAGTCCTCTGCCGTTGCTGTAGTTGGAATCGATTCTTTATCTTCCTCTTTTAAGACGACTTGGTCACTTTTAGTAACAGGTAAAGGCCTATCCTGAAAATATGTATAAAGGCTGTAAAATCCAATTGGAAGCAAAATGAAAAATAACGCTAATAATTGTATCATTGGAAGTTTAATCTTCACTTTACTTTTTTTCTTTTTATTCTGGTGGACTTTGCTCCGTTTGGGCAATGATGACTTAGCCTTCTGGCGTTCAATTCGCGAACGAAGTTCACCAGCCTGATCATTTTCTTTTTCATTCTTTTGCACCCGGCTCATTCAAGTCACCCCCTTTCTTGCTAAACCCTCTTTGCTTTTTGTTCCTGATTAAAATACCAAGGATAAAGTCAATCAAAAAGTGGGCCGTTATCGTCACGATGATATTATTAGTCATTTCAAATAGAAACCCGATAAAGAAGCT
Organism: Peribacillus sp. P4_D6; assembly: GCF_056401795.1. Taxonomy (NCBI): domain Bacteria; kingdom Bacillati; phylum Bacillota; class Bacilli; order Caryophanales; family Bacillaceae; genus Peribacillus; species Peribacillus sp. P4_D6. The sequence goes on along the minus strand of NZ_JBFUIQ010000045.1, from coordinate 6,721 downwards.
CAAAACCAATACATTTAAAAATAAAAACCAATTAAAAAGGTAACGATAATGAACAGCTGCAAAAATGAGGCTCGTAAGTAGCAACCCAAAATGTGTTTGCAACACTCCTCGGAATAATACTTCTTCACTTACCGCTACAACCAAAGCTACGACAAATATCATCGGGTATGACAAATTACTGAAAATGCGTTCATTAATGCCGCCATCATCCTGATAGGAAGATGGTGTCACTTTCATAAGCAATATGTCAATTAACACGACAATGACTCCCGCAGGAACACCAATCAGCAAAATGTTCAGGTCATCAAAGATAAATAAGTCGAAAAAAGCAGAACGGTCTTTAAATAAAATAATACCTAAAAAAGTGGCTAACGTTAAGAGAATAATTTGTGTAAGAAACAAATTATATAGCAACTGTTTATCTGTAAGTTGTTTAATTAATTCAGCTTGCTTATTTTTCATTGCCATTTTCCTTCTTTAGTAAGATATAAGCCAATTCCTTTTTCCAAGTGGAAAAGGAATTGGCCGGATCCACCTTTACTTCCGGCCAAACATCAGCCATTTTTTCGGCATCCATCCCACAGATATCACAGCAGATGGGGTTCGCTTCCCGATGCTTTTCTCCAAAATAGTCCAGTATCCCTGAACGGCGACATTCCTGTGCATATATCCAGTGAAGGAATTTATGCAGCTTTTCTTGATTCCTGATTTTCCTCTTCTTACAATACTCTTTCATCTCTGCCACTTGATCCTGGTTATTGCCCATAATAAACTGGGTAAAAAAACGGAGCTGGATTTCGTTTAACGAAAAGGATTGCGACAGCTGCTCTTTTTCTGAGGGGGTCAAATTCGCCAGATTCTTTTGTGATTCATTAAGGTAAGAACATACACCATCGATTTGCGAATCCGTAGGCAACTGTTGCTCCATCAAATGAAGGGGAAGCCCTTCATCCCCTTCGCTATATAATAAGACAGCCACACTTTGTTTCCGGTCTCGCCCCGCCCTGCCAATCTCCTGAAGATATGCTTCCATCGTGGACGGGATATGATAATGGATAACATATCTGACATCCGATTTATTCACACCCATTCCAAAGGCACTTGTTGCGCATATGATTTTCAACTGGCCGGAAATGAATTGCTGCTGAATGAGCATCCTTTGTTCCTGCTCCATTCCACCGTGATAATAATTGACACTATCGATCCCGTTATCCTGTAAAAACCCAGCGACTGATTCCGCCACTTTTTTAGAGGAAAAATATATAATTCCGCTTCCGGTAAATTTCCTGACAAGCTCCAGCACACGGCCTAGCTTCTCATCGTAGCTGAACATTCGCTCGATAATAATGGCAATATTTTCACGATCAACCGATGAAACCATTTCCTCGGCCTGCCCAATGTTAAGTTTAACAACGATGTCCCTCCGGACCTCATCGGTTGCAGTTGCCGTCAGGGCAAGCGTCAACGGATTATTCAGCTCACGCCTCACTTCTCCTAAATTCAAATAATCCGGACGGAAATCGTACCCCCATTGTGAAATGCAGTGTGCTTCGTCTATGACGAACAAACCTATTTCTATGGATTTCAAGGATTTTATCACACCATCGATGCTCAGCATTTCAGGAGATAAAAAGATAAATCGATAACTATGTAACCGATCGAAGGCTTTCCTTTTTTGATTAAGCGTCAAAAAAGAGTTGAGGGTCAATACACTTTTTTCGCCGCTCATCTTCAGCTGATCCGCTTGATCCTGCATTAAAGATAATAACGGGGAGACAATTATGACAGTCTTATTCACCAGATAAGCCGGCAGCTGATAACATAATGATTTACCTGACCCGGTTGGGAGCATCGCTAATGTATGACGGCCGGACATCAATGATTCAACCACTTCCTTTTGTCCAGGACGGAATTCATCAAAACCGAATTTTTCTTTGAGGACTCGTTCTATGTTCATCATCTCTCACCTATTTTCGCAAGTACAAGTCTTATTTGGAAAAAGCTTATTTGTTTATTATCGACCATCTGCTTGATAGCTTTAAGCTTTTTTGTACCAAGTTCCTTAATCGCTTCAGCGATTTCCCTCTCATCCTCGATTGTCACATAATCGGAAATCGGAAAATCCTTTTCCGATAAAACAATTTCTACGAGGTGATCTTCGATGGTGTTGACTTTCAATCTGCGGATTTCAGCTATTTCACCGAGGTTTTTCCCTTCCTGGATGTATCGTAAAGTAGTCTTTGTAGATTGTGTCAAATGAGGATTACCACTTCTTTTCCAATCATTGGTTAATGAGGATAAGAGAGGGTAATCACCACCCGTTTCCATTTCTGCAAGCATTTGATGCAATGAGTCAAGGAATGTATAGCGAACATACTCTTCTTCCGTATTTTTCCTTTTGGCAATCTGTTCAAACGTTAGACCAATCCTGTTTATCCCGGTCAATTTCAATATGAAAATGTCTCGTTTCATATCACTTTGATTTTCTAAAAGGGATACCAGTTCATCATATAAATGTTGGGCAATCAACGCTCGATCCTGACGATTGGCATGTAAAAATTCCTTTACGAAGAATTGAATTTTGGGATTTCGTTGTATCGGATAAAAACGTCTTTCATTGTGGACAATATGGGATATGGTTTGAATGAGTAAATTTAACCTTCCCCAGAAAACAGGGGTGATATTGTGATACTTCCAACCATTTAAATACTCCGGAAAAGGATTATTTTTAAAGTAATCGTCCAACATTCGTTCACCTTGCAAATTAATTTCATATGCATCCTGTTTATCCGTTAAATTAATTAAGTCATGCTTAAGTGAATGTTCAATGTTTTGATTTAATTGCTGACGGGTAAATCGAGGTATTGTCCCAAAAATATCCGTTAACCCGAATAAATGGGCATCTTGGATGGTTTGTGACGATTTCTTACCCTGCAGCATATGGTATATAGCATAAATGGAGCGCTCACCTTGAAATTTTTTTATCGCATATAGAATGATGGCCTGTAGATAATTATTCATGGGACTCACATCCTTGTTTCATTTAACCAATAAACCCATTGTAACAAAAATCTGCAAAAACCGCCGTTATTATTGATGAATACAACGGAAATTATGTGACTAAATGACGAAACATGGAAAGGACCAAGTTAATTTTTTCGATGTTTTTCGTTGACATTCAGCTACATGATAGTTATTATCAATACAATTTCTATTGAAAAGTTTGGCATTCGGTCTTACAATAGGAAAGAGATAATAATCTGAAATAAAAAGATTATCAGTTGTTAATCAACTTAGGAGGGGTTATATTCATGGCTAAATTTACTATTGTGGATAAAGAAACATGCATAGCTTGTGGAGCTTGCGGAGCAGCTGCACCAGATATATATGATTATGATGACGAAGGGATTGCATTTGTTACCCTTGACGATAACGAGGGTATCGTTGAAATTCCAGATGTACTTATAGACGACATGATGGATGCATTTGAAGGATGCCCAACGGATTCCATCAAAGTTGCTGACGAGGCATTTGACGGAGATGCACTAAAATTCGAATAAAGGTACAAGCCATTTTCAATCGAGAATGGCTTTTTCTTTTGGCCAATGCACAAAAAAAACAGGCATAAAAAAAACAACCGGATATGGATATCCGGTTGTTTTTTCATATCTATCGTCAATGCCATTAAGCATTTTTATATAATGTTTGCTTATTGATCCATGTCTGTAATTTAATGAACAGCAACATGAATACAGATGTGATGAGCACGCCTTTAATCACGTTGAAAGGCAAGATTGCCGTCGTAACGAACTTTCTTGACTCGGGCGCCGACATGGCATCCCATCCCATAAAGAAGGTATAAGCCGGTAAAAAGACAAAATAGTTTAATACGCTCATGAATACTGCCATGGAAACTGTTCCCGCAAGTAAGGCGAACGTCATTCCTTTTTTTGAATTGATTTTCTGAAATACATAATAAGTCGGCAAGACAAACAGTATTCCGGCTATAAAGTTAGCGATATGCCCCACAGGCACAGCAGTCAAGGTCCCTGTCATGACTAAATCCAATAGGTTTTTAATGAACTCGACTAGAATTCCAGCCATCGGACCGAAAATCAATGCCGCCATCAGTGCTGGTATGTCGCTAAAATCAACATTGAGAAAAGGCGGGAATCCTGGAAACGGGAAATTTAAAAGCATCAATAAATACGAAATGCTTCCCATCATGGCAAGTGAGACCATTTTTTTCACTTTGTTCTTTTTCATAGTTCTCTCTCCTTCTTTTCCGATCTACCTGAAAAAGAGGTTAGGATTCCAAAATATGTTGATGTTCAATAAAAACCCTTTAATTCCAATGGAATTAAAGGGATAAATTAAAGGTTACATCAAACAAACGTTCAGCAAATAACTGTTGAAACGCACTAAGGAACCTCCATCTTCTCCCATCCAGACTATACTGTCGGCTTTGGAATCACACCAAATCCTGCCTTGTAAGGCTCGCGGGCTTAGAAGTAGAAATTCCTTCATCACCGCCGGTGGGGAATTGCGCCCCGCCCCGAAGATAGACCTATAAAATTTTTTATACTTCCCATTATATCTGAAATGCCTTTTTTTTGATAGCATTTTTTCTCATTTGATGCATGTAGGATGAATATCGATTGTCGCAGTGAACGGCTAAAACAAACAGCGGATTTACAATATAGGCAATTCGAAAATTTTTCGCAAAAGGATCGAAGCTATTTATATCGCCACCTTAAACGGATGTTCAGTTGAAAATCATTTGTTTAAGCGCTTTCATTCAGATATGCCAAATTGACATTATCAGCATTTCAATTGTAAAATTAACTGAAATTTAAGATAACTTTTTCCTTAGGAAGGTGTTTAGATGTGTATCGGATTTTAGTAGCAGACGCCATTAAACCAGAAGGACTCGGACCGCTTTCAGAGGCATCCAATATTCAGCTCATTCAGAAGACCGTAGAGGAAGCTTCAAACGAACTTGATCAGATCGATGCAATTCTTGTGAGAAGTGCAACAAAGGTTTCGGAAGATTTAATGAACCGTATGCCGCAGTTGAAAATTATAGCACGCGCTGGTGTCGGTGTTGATAACATAGACATCCCCGCAGCGACAAAACGCGGGATTGTCGTGGTTAATGCACCTGATGGCAACACCATTTCAACAGCTGAACATACATTCGCGATGATGGCTTCATTAATGCGCCACATTCCGCAAGCTTATGCTTCATTGAAAAATGGAGAGTGGAAACGTTCCTCCTATACGGGAACTGAACTTCGTGGAAAAACATTAGGCATAGTTGGCTTTGGACGCATCGGAGGGGAAATTGCCAAACGTGCTAAAGTGTTTGGCATGGATGTCATTGTCTATGACCCCTTCCTGACTGTAGATCGTGCAAAGAAAATGTCCGTAACGGCCCTGCCATTGGATGAATTGCTTCCTAAAGCAGACATCATTACTGTTCATACACCACTAACGAATGAAACTAGAGGATTAATTAATAAAGAAAAACTGCTTACCTGTAAAAAAGGGGTTTATGTACTGAACTGCGCCCGTGGTGGAATTCTAGACGAAGATGATTTATATGAAATGTTAGTTCAAGGGCATGTTGCAGGGGCGGCACTGGACGTTTTCGTCGAAGAACCTCCACTTGGCCATAAACTGCTGGAACTGGACAGCGTCATTGCTACACCTCATCTAGGCGCTTCCACGAAAGAAGCCCAATTGAATGTCGCCGTACAGGTTGCCCAAGAAGTTTTGACCTATTTCGAAGGAAATCCAGTCTCAAGTTCAATTAACCTTCCAGCCATATCTAAAGAAGTGTTTGAAAAGGTACAGCCATTCCATCAACTTGTTCAGCAAATGGGATCGATTGCTTCCCAGTGCATGAATGAAGGAATTCAGGAAATCTCCGTTACATATGCAGGAGAATCTTTGGATTTCGATACCGCGATTCTTACAAAAAGTTTAATCTCCGGCTTTTTAAGATCAAGAGTCGATGCATCAGTCAATGAAGTGAATGCCTTGTTGATCGCAAAAGAGCGTGGCATAACCATTGGTGAAAAAATCTCTACGGACTCTTTAGGTTACTCGAATTTGATCAGCCTTAAAGTAAAAGGTGACAACCGAGAATTAACAATAAGTGGGACCTATATCGAAAATTACGGTTCTCGAATTGTAAGTTTGAATGGTTTCAAAATCGACTTTCACCCAGAATCGAATTTACTTTATATCCAGCATACCGATAAACCCGGTGTAATCGGTAACGTAGGTAAGGTCCTGGGTGATCACGGAGTGAATATCGCCACCATGCAGGTTGGCCGAAAAGAAGCTGGCGGTGAAGCCATCATGGTTTTGAGCTTCGATTTACCATTAGAAGACAACATGAAACAGTTTTTAATGGAAACAGAAGAAATTACGTTCTTGGCCCGTATTTCATTATAAGAAGAAAAAAGTGCCCGCAGCGCACATAACCCTGTCAAGTAGACAATAAAAAAAGAGTATTTTTTAAGCTGCGGCCTTTTCTCGATATTCAATTGGGGAAAGGCCGTTGAATTTCTCTTGAAAGCGAGCCGTATTGTAAAACTCTATATACTCTTGAATAGCTAGATAAGCTTGCTCTGCTGTTTTTGGACATGTTAAATATAACTTTTCTGTTTTTAAATGTGAGAAGAAGCTTTCTATACACGTGTTGTCGTGACAA
>NZ_JBFUIQ010000044.1:0-29487 GCF_056401795.1 Peribacillus sp. P4_D6 | reverse complement strand
TTCGATGTTCAGTGCGAACTTACATATGTGCCCGATTATCCTCCGCTATACAATGACCCTGAACTGACTGAATTCGTGAAAAATAGCCTGGAAAGCATGAATGACAAAGAAATTAAGAAGGTAGGCGAATTTCCGGTTTTTTCAGGTTCAGAAGATTTTTCGTATTATGCAGAAAAGATACCAGGCTGCTTCTTTTACATTGGCTGTAAACAGAAAGGGGTGGAGAAGGCATATTTCAATCACCATCCTAAATTCGACATTGATGAAGATGCCCTTTTGATCGCTTCCAAATCAGTGGCCCAGGTTGTTTGCCGTTTTTATGAATGGAACTAGTCCTTTGGTCTTCGTTTGCAAAAAAAACGGAGAAACCCACAAAACACCGTTCGGTATAAACGAACGGTGTTTTATGGGTTGCGACAGGCAATAGGATTCTGCCGGAGGTTTCATGAAGGATGATGCAATGAATTGGCCAGTCTGTTTTCAAGTCAGCATGAAAACTTAATCTCTTTGTAAACGCGATTTAACAGCTGTGTTTTATTTAAATAGTAGACTAGGGGCTAATGTTATTTCGTGATGATAGGTTTAAACCCATTGCAGAAGGGGTTTAATAGGGTAGGAGTTCTGCGAAATACGTTAAGGTAGCAAGAATGCGATAAAAAAGTAGATACTAATCCCAATTTAGCTTAAATTTTCTCGATATTTTTAAAATAACTGGTAGAATTAGTTACATAACTACAGATGTAGAAAGAGTGATAGTTTTGAAATGGCTAAATAAGATGAAAAAATGGTTCCAAGCAGAGGAAATTATTGAAATCGAAGAGATTATTATAGATGAACCGCTTGATGAAGAGACATTGAGGAAAATGGATTTTTCGAAGCTTACGAAGTCAAAGAAAGAAGAAATAAAGGTTTACAATCAAAAAGTGGAAAAAATGTCCCAGACACCAGACCCGGATACGAAAATCCTGTTTCAATATCCAAAAGGCCAGTTCAAGTTTCCGCTCATTCCAGACCGGGAGCAGAATAAAAGAAAACCTAGGGAAAGAAATAGGGAAGACAACGAACCCAAACAGGGGAAAAATGTGACTAAAGAAACAACGAGAAGGCCTGTAAGGGATCCTGAACCAAAACGGAGAAGCATTGACCGGGAGGAAAATTCAAAAATAGTCCCGTCAAATACTCCATTCCGCCCAACGGAAATCCCATCACCCATTTACGGGTTCCGTCGTCCGGAAAAAAAAATAGTCCCTTCTGAAGAAATTGTCGAATATGAATTGGAAAGCAAAATGCCCATCTTTAAAAAAGAAGAACCCGCTATCGAGATTCCGGTATCGATCCCTGAAATCTCAAAAGATGCGTCACATGAGGAAATGACGGCAAAACCTGCCATTCTTATACCGGAACAAGCGGAAAAAAAAAGGGAAGATACGGAGATACCCGCTTTCTTTCGTAGAAATTCCATTGAGTCATTGCCAGAAGAAACGGTAAGTGAGCCTAACATAATTGAGCCTGAGGTAGAAAAAGAGGCTATTGAACAGGACCAAGTCGATTTTGGACGCGAAGTCGCCGTATCCATCATGGAACAGGCGGACGACACACGGCCTGAAGCGATATCGGTTCATGGGGACGCTGCTGTACAATCCAATCAACCATCCGTAAGTCAAGGAACAATGCCTGAAAGTGACTCATCTGAGGCAATACCTGAAGTGCAGCCTAAAAGTCCGAAAAAACATATTCCATTTAATGTGATGATGCTTAAGCAAGATCGGGAAAAAAATGGCTTCATGAATAAAATGATAGCGGAAAAAAAAAGCCTTAATCCGGAAAGTGCAGTAGTTTCACCTGATAAACGAGCAATGGATGATGCTGCCCAAACKGAGGCAGGACAAGTGGAACCATCCGCCATTCCCGAAAGGAAACCGGAGGAAGGCAGAGTTATGCCGAAAGAGGAGACTCGGGACAGTACATCTGCCTTTTTGGAAACCGAAACCGCCGGCGAGCCTGAAAATACAGTTGAATCGATTATTGGTTCCGACCCTAAGCCGCTTCTAGAACAGGAATCCCCCATCTCTGGAGATGGGTATCAAGAAGCAGTTTTAACAGAGACAGCGGAAAGTGGCCAGGGCAATGCCCTTGAAGTTTTTGGTTCCGTGGAAGCGGATGATAATCCATACTATGTGTTTCCGAATATCGAATTGCTGACACCTCCCACTTATGCTGTGCATGATGATGAGTGGCTCGGGGAACAGACTGTATTACTTGATCAGACATTGAAAAATTTCAATGTCCGTGCAAAGGTCGTCAATGTCACCCAAGGACCGGCAGTCACTCGTTTCGAGGTGCATCCGGAGCCAGGAGTGAAGGTGAATAAAGTGACGAACCTGATGGATGACATCAAATTAAGCCTTGCTGCCCAGGATATGAGGATGGAAGCGCCCATTCCGGGTAAACATACAATCGGCATCGAGATTCCGAACAGGAAAAGCAAACCGGTATTTTTGCGTGAGGTTTTGGAAAGTACTGAGTTTCAAGAGCATGAATCACCGCTCGCCGTGGCTTTAGGCCTCGATATATCCGGTCAGCCGATCATCACGGATTTGAGAAAGATGCCGCATGGTTTGATAGCCGGGCAAACGGGATCGGGGAAAAGTGTCTGTATCAACACCATGCTGGTCAGCTTGCTGTATAAAGCGACGCCGCAGGAGCTGAAATTACTGTTGATCGATCCGAAAATGGTCGAGCTCGCCCCATATAACCGGATCCCGCATTTGGTCAGTCCAGTCATAACCGATGTAAAAGCCGCTACGGCTGCGTTGAAATGGGCTGTAGAGGAGATGGAACGGCGTTATGAATTGTTTGTACATGCCGGTGTACGTGATATCACCCGCTTTAATGAACAAGCGGAAAAAGCCGGTCAATATTCAAGCAAGCTGCCGTATATCCTGGTGATCATCGATGAGCTTGCGGATCTAATGATGATGTCCCCGGCTGATGTAGAGGAAGCGATTTGCCGGATTGCTCAAAAGGCCCGTGCCTGCGGCATCCATTTGATTGTAGCCACTCAAAGACCTTCAGTCGATGTCATAACTGGATTGATCAAGGCAAATATCCCGACAAGGATCGCTTTTTCGGTTTCTTCACAAGTGGACTCCCGTACAATCATCGATAGCGGCGGTGCAGAAAAACTTTTGGGAAGAGGAGATATGTTATTCGCTGAAAACGGCTCTTCAAAAACGGTGCGCCTGCAAGGGACTTTCGTGAGTGATGAAGAAATCGATCAAGTGGTCAACCATGTTAAACGGGAGCAGCAGCCAAAATACCTGTTTGAACAGGAAGACTTGCTGAACAGGGCCCAGGTCACGGAAGAAGCGGATGAACTGTTTTTCGAGGCATGTGAATTTGTCGTGAGCCAGCAGGCCGCATCTGCATCGAGCGTCCAACGGCGTTTCCGTGTCGGATATAACCGTGCATCGCGTCTAATAGAAATGATGGAGCAACAGGGGGTCGTTTCCGAATCCAGGGGCTCAAGGCCCAGGGATGTATTGATTACGCAAGAAGAGCTGGAATTTTTACATGTTAATTAAGAGAACCTAATAAAAGGAAATTGTATATAATGTGAAAGGGTGAAAACCCTTTTTTATCACCTTAATTGAGGGAAAAGCCAATGATTTGATAAATTGGCATCCCCCTGACATGGATGAATGAATAAAAAAGTGATATAATAGTTTTTTGTTGATGAATGATTGAAAATAAAAGTTCGAAAACCTATGAAGAAATTGCGTTACTAACAAGTCTCGTAATGGAAAAACAAATAAAAGATGACGTCATATACTGTCATACAGGTAGACGATTGGTGGAGGTTCGCTTTATGACTGCTTACCATTTTGTGGGAATTAAAGGGTCGGGTATGAGTGCTCTTGCACAAATACTGCATGATATGAATATTGAAGTGCAGGGTTCCGATTACGAAAAAGAATTTTTTACACAATTGGCATTAGAAAAAGCCGGGATTAAAATCCTTCCTTTCAACGAGGAAAATATTCAACCTGGAATGACCATCATTGCAGGAAATGCGTTTCCGGATAGTCATCCGGAAATATTGAAGGCAAAAGAACTTGATTTGCCGATTATCCGTTATCACCGTTTCCTAGGTGATTTCATGAAAAACTTCATCAGCGTGGCGGTTACGGGAGCGCATGGTAAAACATCGACGACCGGCTTACTTGCCCATGTAATGGGGGGCGCTAAACCGACATCCTTCCTGATTGGGGATGGAACGGGTAAAGGAATCGTGAATTCTGATTACTTCGTATTCGAAGCATGTGAATATCGCCGTCATTTCCTTTCCTATTATCCGGATTATGCAATCATGACGAATATCGATTTTGATCATCCAGATTATTACGCTAATGTCGAAGACGTGTTCGAGGCTTTCCAAACGATGGCCCTTCAAGTCAACAAAGGCATCATTGCGTGCGGGGATGATGAGCATTTACCACATATTCAGGCGAAAGTACCGGTTATTTTTTACGGATTTGCAGAAGGAAATGATTTTCAAGCGAAAAATGTTTCCGTCACTCCGGATGGCACGACTTTTGATGTGCATGTAAGGAACAATTACTATGATACATTCACTATTCCTACTTTTGGAAAGCATAATGTGTTGAATGCACTTGGTGTCATTGCACTTTGTAAATATGAAAACTTGGATACGGAAGCTGTGAAAGCCCAATTGCGGACTTTTGGCGGAGTTAAACGCCGGTTCTCCGAAAAGGAAATCGGAAGTCAGATCATCATTGATGATTATGCACACCATCCGACCGAGATCTCTGCAACTGTGGACTCGGCGCGTCAAAAATATCCAGAGCGTGAAGTTGTTGCTGTATTCCAGCCGCATACTTTCTCGAGAACGCAGGCATTCCTGGATGAATTCGCCGACAGCTTGAATTTGGCCGACAAAGTATACTTATGTGAAATTTTTGGATCTGCTCGTGAACATCAAGGAAAGTTATCGATTGAAGACCTTCAAGATAAGATTCCAGGTGCCGAGCTGATTACGGAGAACACAACATCTATATTGCAAAACCATGATAACAGTGTCGTGTTGTTCATGGGTGCGGGGGACATTCAAAAATTCCAAGCAGCCTATGAGCATTCACTGCAGGTAAAATAAAAAAAACGACCATCCGTTGTAGCGGATCGGTCGTTTTTTTATTGGGTTATTTTAAATTTTCCGGATTTAAATTTTCCAGTTCCGGTAAAACGAAGCGTCCGTCCTTACGTATCAAGACGTCATCAAAATGGATTTCCCCGCCGCCATATTCAGGCCGCTGGATATTGACCAGGTCCCAGTGAATGTCTGAATGGTTTCCGTTAAAGGCATCATCATAGCATTGTCCTGGAGTGAAATGAAAACTTCCATCAATTTTTTCATCAAAGAGGATATCTTGCATCGGGTGTAGAATATAAGGATTTACACCAATTGCAAATTCACCGACATATCGTGCGCCTTCATCAGTATCAAAAATTTTGTTGATGCGTTCCGTATCATTCGCAACCGCTTCAACGATTTTTCCATCCTTGAATGTCAACTTCACGTTTTCAAAAGTAAAACCCTGATATGGGGAAGGAGTATTATACGAAATCACTCCATTGATGGAATCTTTAACTGGAGCCGTATATACTTCACCGTCAGGAATGTTCAGCTCACCCGCACATTTGATGGCTTTAATGTCTTTGATGGAGAAGGTTAGATCCGTACCGGGCCCAGTTAAGCGGACCTTATCCGTTTTATCCATCAATTCAACAAGGTTGTCCATTGCTGCGCTCATTTTGCCATAGTCGAGGTTGCAGACTTCGAAATAAAAGTCTTCGAATGCTTCTGTGCTCATTTTGGCTAATTGGGCCATGGAATTTGTCGGGTAGCGAAGTACGACCCATTTTGTTTTTGGCACGCGGATATTTCTATGTACTTTACCGACTGTCTGTCCATGAATCGCCATCTTCTCTGAAGGGACATCGGATTGTTCATTGATATTATCCCCGGCACGAAGCCCGATATAAGCATCCATCTGCTTCATTACGTTTGCTTCAAACTCACCCATCATCTTGTACTGTTCTTCTTTGGCACCCATCAGCAAGGCACGATCCACTTGGTGATCCTTTAACAGGACGAATGGGTAACCACCTGCTGCATAGGCTTCATTCACAAGTGCGTTAACAAGTTCACGCTGCAATCCAAAGTTTTCGATCAAGATTTTTTCACCTTTTTGAAGCTTCACGGAATAATTGATTAAGTTTTTGGCCAATGTACCAATTCTGGGATCTTTCATAAAAAATACCTCCATTGTTTAAATTCGACTTATCTTTTCTATCATACCCGATTTCCTGCCATAAGTGTCACCCATGAATTTCACGGAGGAACTGGATGCGGACAACAATATTTCCAGATTAGGGTTTGATAGGGTATATTGAAAAAATAAATACGTTTATAATAATAGGGAAGGGGTAATTAATATCTAACAGCTATTAAATAAGTCGATTTTTTTCGGAGGTGTTCCAATGGAGATTATTTTATACGTAAGTGCTGCTGTTGCAGCGATAGCTTTTTTGGTACTCGTTATTTTTCTAACGAAGGTACTGACATCACTTCAAACTACCCTGGACAGTGTGGCCCGGACGCTGACAGGACTAGAGAGCCAAATGCAGGGCATAACGCTCGAAACTACTCAGTTATTACATAAAACGAATACGTTGGCTGAAGATTTGCAGCAAAAGTCAGAAAACCTGAACACGGTGGTGGATGCGGTGAAGGATGTAGGTACATCCATCTCCAGCTTTAATTCTTCCATCCAAAAGGTTTCCCATAAAGTGCAGGCTGAGATTGATAATAATCAAGAAAGAATCTCACAAATTGTACAATGGAGCAATGTAGCCATGGAGATCAGGGACAAATGGAAGTCCAGAAGCAAACATGCAGCCCCGACCCCGACTGAAAGGGCAGAGTTAGAAAGGGAAGCGCTGGAAACAGATAACTTACCTAAAAAAAGGTTTTTACGTTCTAGATCTTAAAATCTAGTTAAATAAAAATGAACCGAAAATTGAAAGGGGAATGTATTATGACTCAAAAAGAATTTCCGACAAAGGACTACCAGAAATCATATGAGGACGAACGCGACTCGATCAATTCTAAGGACTTTATGATTGGCGCCTTGATCGGCGGGATGATCGGAGCGGCTACAGCTTTGTTCATGGCTCCGAAAACAGGCAAGGAATTAAGGAATGACTTCAATGAACAAGCTAGAAACATTTCCGAGAAAACAGAAAGATTAAGACAAACGGCGATGGAAAAAGGTACAGTCCTTGCTGATACTGCAAAAGAAAAAACAAACTCCGTCACGGAAATCGTTTCCAATAAATCTTCGAATATCGTCAACAAAGTGAAGAGCCTGAAAACAGGAAAAGAAAACGGCGACGCTGCTGATGATACAACCAATTCAAGCAATAAGGATATTGATGTAACCGGAACTACAGATGCTCCTATCGTATCCGTCGAAACGAACTTTGCTAACAGCAATGATTCGGAAAATAATCCTGCAGATCCTACAAGCGGAAACAAGAATGCGGCAAAATTAAAACTTGATGAAGCGAAAAAGGCATTTGATGAAACGGAGAGTAAACTAAAGAATTAAACTCCCTGGATTCCTTTAATGGGAATGAAGAGGCATTAAGGGACGAAGAATAAGGCGGTGAAGTGCTTCGATGGCTTCATCGCCTTTTTGATGGTAAAATTTATATGACAAGGAAAGGAGACTGCTATATGGTCATGAGCAAAATCGAAACAGAAGAACAATTCAATGAGCTTCTAAAAGAGGATACATTCCTGCTTTTCAAGCATAGCGTGACATGCCCTGTCAGTGCTGAAGCATTTGAACAATATGAGAGGTACATCTTAGGGAACGAACAGCTTAAAACGGCCTATTTGGCCGTCCAGGAAGCTCGTCCACTATCCAATTATGTGGCAGAAACTTTTGATGTCAAACATCAATCACCTCAGGCCATCCTTTTTAAAGGTGGAAAACCTGTCTGGAATGAATCTCATTGGCGGATTACATATGATTCATTGAGCAAGGCCATTACAGAATGAATGGAAGGCCGGATCCCTTTGGTAAGGGGTCCGGCCTTTTATTATTCCATTGATTGGCGGACCTAAGGATGTTAATCCTGGGGAAACCTTTTCTAGGAAGGCCCTTCCGTAAAGACTCTTTAAACATTTCTCGGCTTCGGACGAGTGGCAGAAAATTTAAACTTTTCTATGTTCTTGTGAAAAATGATCAATTAAATGATAGCTTTCCTGTTCTATTTCCAATATAATTCCTACAACGGATTGTGTTTCAATATTCTGTGTAATCGTTTTTCTGGCATGAGCGGCACCTAGTTTTAAGTATTTATAACTTTAATGCTTAAAAGCGTTTAATTATTAAAGAAAAATATAGTGACATTTATGGACACTTCATTTATAATTGATTTAATCATACATGAAATATTCTAAATTTTTCATTGATAAAACAATCGGGGTGGATGTTCGAGGATCCGGATGGGATTTTTTTAGTTTGAATCCGCTGAACCGATTTCTATTTTAAAAAACGAAGGGATGGATTTGTAATGAGCAACAAAGAGCTTGATGGACTTCGTAATCAACTGGATGATGTGAACCTTCAGTTATTACATCTTATTAATCAACGTGCTGAACTTGTACAGGAAATTGGTCGCGTTAAAGAAAAACAAGGTGTAAACCGTTACGATCCGGTCCGTGAAAGAACAATGCTGGATCTTATCGAAGCCAATAATCAAGGACCGCTTGATCTTGGTTCGATTAAACATATTTTCAAAGAAATCTTTAAATTGGGCTTGGAGCTGCAAAAGGATGATCAGAAGAAGACGCTTCTTGTATCAAGAAAACAAAAAGCTGAAGACACGATCATCGACATCAAGGGTGAATTGGTAGGTAACGGGATCCCTAGCTTCGTTTTCGGACCATGTGCCGTTGAATCTTATGAGCAGACAGCAGCGGTGGCGGAAGTCATTAAAGCTAAAGGTTTGAAATTGATGCGCGGCGGTGCCTTTAAGCCACGTACATCTCCATATGACTTCCAAGGGCTTGGTTTGGAAGGTTTACAAATACTTAAACGCGTTGCTGATGAATACGGCTTGGCTGTCATCAGTGAAATCGTGAGTGCCAATGATATTGAAGCGGCAATCGATCATATCGATGTCATCCAAATCGGGGCGCGGAACATGCAGAATTTCGACTTGCTAAAAGCGGCAGGTGCAGTAAATAAACCAGTTCTGTTAAAACGCGGACTGGCTGCAACGATTGAAGAGTTCATTCATGCAGCGGAATACATCATGTCGCAGGGCAATGGAAACATCATCCTTTGTGAACGCGGTATCCGCACTTACGAAAAAGCAACAAGAAATACACTTGATATCTCTGCTGTACCGATCTTAAAACAAGAAACACATTTACCGGTCATGGTTGATGTAACGCATTCAACTGGACGTCGCGATCTATTGCTTCCTACGGCTAAAGCGGCTCTTGCAATCGGTGCTGACGGTGTTATGGCTGAAGTGCATCCGGATCCTTCCGTTGCCCTATCGGATTCTGCACAGCAAATGGACTTCAAACAATTTGATGAATTCTACGATGAAATTAAACGCTTGAACTGGGTAACTGTTTAAGCTAAGAATGTCTTGAATTGATCTACTTACGGCCCTTACCAACTTGGCAAGGGCTTTTTTTAATGGTAAAATACTAGTTTTTACAGAAAAACCTTCGAAATAAGCACTATTGGATTGCAGGAAAGATTCGACTATCGTATGATAAATAACAAGAATGAGAACTGTTCGGAAGATTGAGTCATACATAAAGTGATATCTATGTGAATTTTATACTTGAATAGGGTATTGAATATTTGACTGAGAAGAGAGTAGGACTGTTTTTTGTTAGGCAGATCGTTCCTAAAATAATCTTCCTTATAGAGAAAAACGCATAAAAGATTTTTTTTCGAAATAATTCGGGTCTTTTATGGGGAAAATGAAAGAAATGGAGGAATGGATGAATGAATAATATAACCATTTATGATGTGGCACGTGAGGCGAATGTTTCCATGGCCACCGTTTCCCGCGTAGTTAACGGGAATCCAAATGTAAAGCCTGCAACAAGGAAGAAAGTTTCCGATGTGATTGAAAAGTTAGGGTACCGACCGAATGCAGTGGCAAGGGGACTTGCCTCAAAGAAAACGACTACTGTCGGGGTCATCATCCCGGATATCTCGAGCATCTTTTTTGCCGAATTGGCACGGGGCATAGAAGATATAGCCACCATGTATAAATACAATATCATTCTAAGCAGTTCTGATGAGAATATAGATAAGGAATTCCATTTGCTGAATACGATGCTTGGAAAACAAGTGGATGGCATCGTATTCATGGGCGGCAACATTTCTGATGAGCATGTCAAAGAGTTTACGAATTCACCGGTTCCGATCGTTCTGGCAGGTTCGGTAGATGAAAGCGGGCAAGTTCCATCTGTTAATATTGATTATGAGGCGGCGGCATTTGACGCAGTGACCTTCTTTGCTAATAAAGGCCACAAGCATATCGCTTTTGTAAGCGGAAACCCTTCCGCGCTGATTAATGAAATGAAACTGACTGGATATAAACGAGGATTGAAAGAAGCTGGTCTTTCATTTGATGAAAGGTATATTGTTGAAGGTGATTATACATATGATTCAGGAATTGAATCTTTTGAAAAGTACCTGGAGGTTGAAGACAGGCCGACGGCATTCATCGCCGGTGCTGATGAAATGGCGCTTGGTATTGTCCATKCCGCACAGGACAAGGGGTATAATGTGCCGGAAGACTTTGAAGTGATCAGCTTCGATAATACGAGATTGACATTGATGGTGCGTCCGCAAATCACGACGATCGTTCAACCTTTATATGATATTGGTGCGGTTGCGATGAGGCTTCTTACAAAGTTGATGAATAAAGAACAAGTGGAGGAAGGTCTTGAAAAGGTGATCCTGCCGCATCGGATTGAAAACCGTCAATCAACGAAATAAACTGGTTTGGAGAGTGTCCCGAGGGCACTCTCTTTTTGTTTCTCAAATGATGACCGAACAAAAAAGATCGTTTTTCAACGATCTTTTGGTTAACTTTGTTCATTGCTTTTCGATGTTTGCTTGGAAGACCTGATGGGATAAAGGACCTTTTCAAGCGTCAGGGCATTCTTCTCGGTAATTTCAGGCTTTCTCGGAATGGGTTCGTATATATCTTCCATGTCATCCCATTCAGTCGGTAGGGGAACAGGGGACTCAGGCTGCCAGCTATCGAGCCATTCCTTTGATAGGGGACCTGAAATATCATTATTCGTCATTTCAAGCCAGACCCTCGCCCAAGCCCTCGGGACGACGCGCCATATATCATATCCGCCGCCTCCTACTGCAATCCACCGTCCTTCGCAATACTTATGGGCCATWTCATGGGCCAACTTTGGTATTTCCCTAAAAATCTTCATGGTCGCAGATAAATGGGTGAGCGGATCGTAATAATGGGAATCGGCTCCGTTTTGCGTTAATATGACATCCGGTTTGAAGTATTCAATGACTTCTTTAAAGGAAGCCTTATAGCATTCGAGCCAGGATTCATCTTCAGTGAACGCATCGACCGGGATGTTGAATGAATAGCCGTAGCCTTTTCCCTGGCCCCGCTCGTTAATCGTGCCGGTACCGGGAAATAAGTAGCGCCCCGTTTCATGAATGGATAAGGTGCATACATCAGGATCATCATAAAATGACCATTGGACTCCGTCACCATGATGTGCATCGGTATCGACATACAAGACACGCGCCCCATATTTCTTTTGCAGGTATTTAATCGCGACCGAACTATCATTGTAAATGCAAAAGCCCGATGCTTTCCCGCGGAAACCGTGGTGCAGGCCACCGCCAAGATTAAGTGCGTGCAGGGACTGACCGGTCATGACGGCATCCACAGCCGTCAAGGTACCGCCTACAAGCAAGGCGCTTGCTTCGTGCATATTGGGGAAGATAGGGGTATCCTCTGTTCCCAGTCCATAATTTACTGCCTTTTCAGGGGGGAGCTTTCCCTGGCCCGCTAATCTGACAGCGTTTACATAATGGTGATCATGGATCAGTTCCAATTCTGCATCGGTAGCCATTCTGGGCTTGATAATTTGATCATCATTGATGGCATGGTGTTTTTTTAATAAATCAAGCGTGAGTTTAAGGCGTTTTTGATTGAATGGATGCTCATCGTTGAATTTGTAGGTAAGGAGTTCATCCGAATAGACGAAAAGGGATGTATCATTCATGTGGAATCCCCGGTAGACTAGGCCATAAAACGGTATAGCCTTCTTTCTTCAAATCCTCCACCACCATAAATGGATTCATCGTCTGTACACGAATTACAAGAATTTTATAATCGGTTCCATTTTTTTCAGGATAAACAAGGGTGCTCAGGATATTCGTATTGCGCCTTTTGAAAATATGGGCAATATCATGAAGGGAACCTGCCTTATCCGGGATTCTGATTTCGATTTGGGAACCGGGCTGATTGACTCCTGTCAACTCAACGTATGAATGAAGTAAATCAGAACCGGTTATGATGCCCACTAACTTCCTGCCCTTTACGATTGGAAGGCAGCTGATATTGTTATCACAAAAAACAGCCCCGATTTCTTCCACGAAATCAAGCGGGTGCCCCGTGATTATTTCCGTTTTCATGATGCTTGATAATGGTTTTTGTAAATCATTTTTGTATTCTTCGGTACGGAAAATAGAAGGGGCAGCATCCCGAATATCACGGTCGCTGACTAATCCCACAAGTTGAAAGCTGTCATCGACAATGGGTATATGGCGAATTCGTTTCTCCCTAATGATCAAGACAGCGCTATGGATGGTATCCGTTGGAGTGAGGGTGATGATATCCTCATTCATTATTGTTTCAACAATCATTTTCCTTCCTCCTCTTCCTCTCCTCTTTAATACATAAACCGATTCATAAAACGCAATTGGTCGAACTTCTGGATGGATTCCGACGGGACTCTTTTGCCAATTCGGGCCATCAGGCAGTTGGCCGGGTGGGAACTGATTTCAGGATCATCTGTTGCAAAGTAGACCAAGCCACCCGCACTCATCATTTTTTCCATAACCTTGCGATAGTCCCAAATATTCAGCCCTGTCCCTTTCAAATCCCAATGCCAATAGTATTCAGTGGTGATGATGATGAAGTCTTCAACCGAATCGTCTTCCATTGAAAGGCGGATCAGGTTCTTCCCAACCGAGGCACCCCGGTATTTAGGGATGACCTCGATTGCACCAAGCTCAATCAGGTCCTCCATCTTGATTTCCGACCAGCGCTCCAAGGGATCGGGATATAAGTAAGTTACATACCCCACGATTGTTTCATTTTCACGGGCGATGAAGATCCTGCCCTCAGGCAAGTCTGCTATCTCTATTAACGCTTTATGCTGCAAAGCAGGGGGGCGAAAGGCGACCAAGTCTTCATGAAACTCATAAGCGGACATTTTTTCTCCGCTTAACGGTCCCTCGATGATGAGCGTTCCGCTTAATGTCTGCAGTTCCTTAGTGTAAAAGGTCTTACTATATTCCATTCTTTCACCACCCTTGTTATATAGTAATCTTACATTCTCGCATTCCGAAGCATCGCTTTTAAACCGAATGGAAAGCTTACATAAATTATACATGAAAACAAGGGGCATAATTCAGAAAGTTCAAGGCGCTTTTGTTACAGTGCCCCTTCTTTCCCGGCTATCATATGGATGCACCTTGACCATGACCATATACCAGTAACTCTCAACATTCACCAAGAAGGGATTTCCCTAATATGGAAACGACCAATATTTTAAAAATTGAGATAATTCGATTCTTATACTATAATAAAAATATAGAGCCGAATGAAGGGGGAGTTTGTCGTATGAATGTGAAAGCGTTGCCAGTAGTGGAAGGTAATTTTAATTTAAAGAATTATGATGAAAAATACAATAAGTTTGACTGGTCTGAGACGGAAAAGGAATTCTCCTGGTCTGAAACCGGTAAAGTGAATCTTGCGCATGAAGCCATTGACCGCCATGTCGAAACATACAAAAAGAATAAAGTGGCCCTTTATTACAAAGACGATAAAAGAAATGAAAAGTATACATTCAAGGAAATGAAAGATTATACGAACCAAGCGGCCAATGTATTCAAGAACATTGCCAATGTGGAAAAAGGTGATCGTGTTTTCATTTTCATGCCTCGCTCCCCGGAGCTGTATTTTGCTTTGTTGGGTGCGATTAAAACGGGAGCGGTCGTAGGGCCGTTGTTCGAAGCCTTCATGGAAGGCGCCATAAGGGATCGTCTTGAAGATAGTGAGGCAAGTGTGATTGTGACGACACCTGAACTTTTGCCGCGCGTGCCAGTGGATGAATTACCCCATTTGAAGCATATTTTCCTGGTGGGGGAAAATATAAAAGAAGAAGGGAAGTACCATCACTTCAATAAGAAATTAAAAGAAGCCGACAAAAAATTCGACATTGAATGGGTCGATCGGAATGACGGTCTGATTCTTCACTATACCTCCGGTTCCACAGGAAAACCAAAAGGGGTGCTTCATGTTCATAATGCGATGATCCAGCATTATCAAACGGCAAGATGGGTCCTTGATTTGCAGGATGAGGATGTGTATTGGTGCACAGCGGATCCTGGTTGGGTGACAGGGACGTCTTACGGGATTTTTGGACCTTGGCTGACAGGGACCTCGAATGTCATTGTAGGCGGGCGTTTCAAGCCTGAATCCTGGTACAAGACCTTGGAGGACTTTGGTGTCACGGTATGGTATAGTGCACCGACTGCCTTCAGGATGCTGATGGGCGCGGGTGACGAGATCGTTAAGCGGTTCGATTTAAGCAATCTCCGACATATTTTAAGTGTCGGTGAACCGTTGAACCCGGAAGTGGTGCGCTGGGGAATGAAGGTATTCAATCATCGGATCCATGATACATGGTGGATGACGGAGACCGGGGCTCAGGTCATCTGCAATTATCCTTGCCTGGAAATCAAACCGGGTTCGATGGGTAAACCGATTCCTGGCGTGAAAGCGGCAATAGTGGATGATCAAGGCAACGAGCTTCCGCCGCATAGAATGGGGAACCTTGCCATCAAGAAAGGCTGGCCTTCGATGATGAAGACCGTCTGGAAGAATGAAGCGAAATATGAATCTTACTTTATGCCAGGTGATTGGTATGTTTCCGGAGATTCCGCATACATGGATGAAGATGGTTATTTCTGGTTCCAAGGCCGTGTTGATGATGTCATCATGACGGCAGGGGAGAGGGTCGGACCTTTCGAAGTGGAAAGCAAGTTGGTCGAGCATCCAGCTGTAGCTGAAGCGGGGGTCATCGGTAAGCCGGATCCGGTTCGGGGGGAGATTATCAAAGCGTTTATCGCCCTTCGTGACGGATACGATGCGAACGATGAGTTGATTGAGGATATTCGTACATTTGTGAAGCATGGTTTAGCAGCACATGCAGCACCTCGTGAAATTGAATTCAGGGATAAACTTCCTAAAACAAGAAGCGGTAAAATCATGCGCCGTGTCTTGAAAGCTTGGGAACTTGATTTGCCAACCGGTGATTTATCATCGATGGAGGATTGAGAAACTGAGTCATACTGATCATTGAAAATGAAAAAGGCATCCATTGTCACTTTCATGGATGCCTTTTTGGGAGATTATAAGGAAACAGGCTGTCGGGGTTACCCGACAGCCTGTTTTAGTTCAAGAGTGTCATTCTTCCTCATCTTCCGCTTTATCCGTTTCTTGCTCTTGATCATTGACTGTGCCTTGAACTTTGTCGTTCCCTTGAATTTCTTTATCTGTATTCTCTTTGTTTTGATCTTTGTCTTGAACTGGATCTTTTTCTTTATCCGTTTCCGTTTCTTTTTCTGGTTGTATATCTTTTTCCGGTTGTTTATTTGTATCTGTATTTTTGTCTGGACCGTTCTCTTCTTTTGAGTCTGTTTTTTTAACTTCGTTAACTATTTTATCTTTTCCGCGATCATCTTTATTTTTCGCGGAATCTTCTTTGGAACTTGTCTTTTTAGCGCCGCTTTCAACATGTTGGGAAGGGGCTGATTCTTTACCGACAATGTCGACGGCCGTTACGTAATAAGATCCGCCAGAGCCGACTTTGTAAACAAGATTCTCCCCAGCATTGATGCTCGCCACTTTTTTGCCGTCTTTATAGACACGATAACCGACGACATCTCCTTCATGATGCAAGCCCCATGTAATCTTACCGTTGCTGATCGCTATGGATAGGGGATCTGGTGCTTTGCCATTATCATTCAATTTCGCTGTCGCCCCGACGACATTTCCTGATTTTTCGGCTCCGGGAATCACGGATCCCGGGTCAACGACATATCTCAACCCGATATCTGCAAAGGAATCTGGATTCAACATGAACCCGCCGCTTTTGAATTCGCCAGGTGTTTGCGGAAGGGCTGCGTAGCGTTTGCTGCCCACTGATACATATTGTCCATCTATGAAACTATCATCCGCCCTGGATGGAGCATACTTGGCGATGAATAAATCCGATTTGACAAGCCCGGCCTTTTGGCATGAGCTTGAAGGCAGCAGTCCTGAAACGCCACAGAAGGAACGGCTGACAATTCCGCCAGGCATTTCGAATCGCTTATCGGGGTCGATGAGTTTAGGGTCGACTTTATATGCGGCATTGATCAGATCTGCCCAATAATACAAATTACGTTTATTATATTCAAGTCCATTATAAGTCCCTTGCAAGGATTTCGGCTTGTCATAACCGAGCCATGTCCCGAACGATACATTCGGGTTGCTGGCTACAAACCAGGCATCCCAATAGTTTTGTGAAGTACCGGTTTTACCTGCCCAATCGCTTGAGAAGGCAAGGCGGTTCCTGACCGAGGCCGCCGTCCCGCTGTTTACGACATCACGCATCATATCGAGCGTCAGGTAAGCGGCTTGCGGAGAGAAAACATCCACTGGTTTCACTTTATGCTGATAGATGACTTTGCCATCTTTCGAAACGATTTTATCGATCATATAAGCATCGATGAATTCTCCTGAATTGGCAAAAGTGCCATATGCATTGACGTTTTCTTCAACGGTTACACCTTTATCCATCGCACCCAATGACAAGGCAAGATTGGAGTAATCCCCTTTCGTCACGGTGGAGAAGCCCATTTTTTCCAAATACGAAGCGGGGCTCAGGTTGATGATTTTCTTGTAAAAGAGCGCTGCCGGGATGTTATAGGAATTCTTCAGGGCCTCGCGGGCAGTCGATACTCCCGTATAGCTGCCGCCGCCATAGTTTCCTGGACTCCACGGTTTGCCTCCTGTTGGAATGGAGATCGGCACGTTGGCCGATACGCTGCCAGGCGAAATCTTGCCCAGCTCGATGCCTGGACCATATATCACCAGCGGCTTCATCGTTGATCCGTTCGAGCGCAATGATGCGGTGGCGTGGTTGTACTGCTTCCGCTTAAAATCACGGCCGCCTACGAAACTGATGATTTTCCCTGTTTTATTCTCGATAAGAATGGCCCCGGCTTCAACGGGCTCACCTGCTTTATCGTATCCGTAATTCGGATAGTTTTTCGTTACTTCCTGCATCTTGTCATAAATCTTTTTGTTGACGGTCGTATATACCTTATAGCCATTTTGCCGCAGCTTACGGTCGGCAAGTGCTAGATATTGAGCTTTTAAATCATCATTCTTTAAATCTTTCTCTTCATATCCATCTTCTTTTGCCAGACTGACAGAGAGGATTTTAATGGAGCGTTTTTCGATTTCATTGGTGAGCCATGGATATTTCTCGGATGGCATCTCCGTTTTACCGATAAAGTCTTTTGTTATGTCGTATGTTCTCGCTTTATCATATTCTTCTTTTGTTATGTACCCGTTACTATACATCCGCTTTAAAACGGTTTTCATCCGGTTGATGCCGGGCTTTTGATTTTCCTTCAATTTTCCATTCTGGGTATATGGTGTATATCCGAAAGGGCTTTGCGGCAATCCAGCGATAAAGGCTGATTGGGGCAGTGTCAGATCTTTGGCCTCCACACCAAAAATACCTTCAGCGGCGGACTCAACCCCGGCGATGTTACGGCCTGAAGAGTTTCGTCCCAAAGTGGAGACGTTTAAGTACGTTTCCAAAATCTCTTCCTTTTCAAAGAACTTTTCGACCCGGAGCGCAAGAAGGATTTCTTTTGCCTTCCGGTCAAATGATACTTCGTTGGTCAGGATCTGGTTTTTAATGAGCTGCTGTGTTAATGTACTTCCTCCCGATTGGACGGTTGCATTCGAAAATTCCTGGTAAATCGCACGCAGGATGGCTTTCGGGACAACCCCGTCATGCTCATAAAAATACTCATCTTCTGTAGCGATGACTGCATTTTTAAGATGCTTGGAAACTTTATCGATGGACACTTCCTCACGCTCAAGGTCACTCTTAAGCTTGCCCAAGTATACTTCATCTGCAAAGTATACTTCAGAGGTCTCTTCATAATTGTAAATGTCTTTTTTCAAATCTTCTTTTGAGCGTACTGGCTCATCATTGACGAGGGCAGCGAAATAGCCGGCTCCGACGCCGCCGGCGAATGAGAATCCTAGGATCCCGACAATAATGAGGATCAGTGTTAAATTCCAAATGACTTGGTATGTAACCCGCGCGTTCTTATGTGTTTTTTCACTTTGGAAAAAACGGGTCAGCTGCTTCCAGACTGTTTGAAATCTATCTTTTTGATAATTATTCATCGTATCATACCCCCTGAAATCACATATATTATAGCATACAACCGGTAGGGGAAAGGGCATCTTTCTTATTTTTCTATAATCTGTAGGGTGAAGTTGACAAGGATTCTTATGTATGATAAAAGTTTATTAACAACAATAAAATGATTAAATGATCGCGATGATAGGACCCAGTAGTCAGACTATCCCTGTTTCAGAGAGCCGGTGGTTAGTGGAAATCGGTACAAATGGTATGATGAATTACTTCCTGGAGCATTTGCTGTGAAATGATTAGTAGCAGGAAACGGCTGACGACCGTTATTCGTCTTGAGCGGAGGGCGTATTATGTCCTCAAGTTGGGTGGTACCGCGAATTCATTCGTCCCTTCATATTTATGAAGGGGCGTTTTTGTGTGCTTTTTGCGGGTTTTTTCTAAGATGGAGGAGGAATATTTAATGGAATTGCTTAAAGACCTCGAGTGGAGAGGAATTATTTATCAACAAACGGATGAAGAAGGTTTTAAGAACCTTTTGGAAAAAGAGAAAATTTCTTTATACTGTGGTGTCGATCCAACTGCGGATAGCATGCACATCGGTCATCTATTGCCATTCTTGACATTGCGCCGTTTCCAGCAGCACGGTCATCGTCCCCTTGTGCTGGTAGGCGGTGCGACAGGACTCATCGGTGATCCTAGCGGTAAAAAAGAGGAACGTCAGCTGCAAACGCTGGAAAAAGTGCTTTATAATGCAGACTGCATAAAAGGGCAGCTATCCCACATCTTTGAATTCGACGGTGAAAATGGTGCGGTCATGGTCAATAACTATGACTGGATAGGCAAAATCGATATGGTTACGTTCCTTCGTGATTACGGGAAATACATCGGCATTAACTACATGCTGGCAAAAGATACGGTTGCTTCCCGCTTGGATACGGGAATTTCCTTCACTGAATTTGCGTACACGATTTTACAAGGAATTGATTTCGGTCATTTATACAGCAATTACGACTGTAAATTGCAAATAGGCGGCAGTGATCAATGGGGCAACATTACGACCGGCCTTGAAATGATCAGGAAATCCAATGATGAGAATGCCAAAGCATTCGGTATGACGATCCCGCTCGTAACGAAAGCGGATGGAACGAAATTCGGTAAAACGGAAGGCGGAGCGATATGGCTTGATCCGGAAAAAACGACTCCTTATGAATTTTACCAATTCTGGATCAATACAGCAGATGCAGATGTCGTGAAATACCTTAAATTCTTCACATTCCTATCTCGTGAGGTGATTGAAGAGTTAGAGCAATCCGTACAAAACGAACCGCATTTGCGTAAAGCGCAAAAAGCTTTAGGGGAAGAAATGACCCGTTTGATTCATGGTCAGGAAGCTCTTGACCAAGCGATCAAAATCTCTGCCGCCCTATTCAGCGGTGAGGTGAAGAATTTAAGTGCAGCGGAAATCAAATTGGGCTTTAAAGATGTCCCTAGCTTCGAACGTGAAAGCAAGGAAGATATCGGTTTGGTCGATTTAATCGTTGAAGCGAAAATTTCGCCATCAAAGCGTCAAGCCCGTGAAGATATTCAGAACGGGGCAATCTCCATAAATGGGGAGAAAGTGACCGACCTGCAATATGTAGTGACGGAAGCTGCCAAGATTGAAGGGGAGTTCATCCTCGTTCGTCGCGGCAAGAAGAAATACACATTAGTGAAATGATTGTCCAAAGCCCGGCTGAAATACCAGCCGGGCTTTGTTCTGCAAAGGTGTTTAGGCGCAAAAAAAAACCCATCCAAGGATGGGTTTTTTGAAGTTATTAACGAGAGTAGAACTCAACGATAAGAGCTTCGTTAATTTCAGCAGGCAATTCAGAACGTTCTGGTAAACGAGTGAAAGTACCTTCTAATTTCTCAGCATCGAAAGTAAGGAAATCAGGAACGAAGTTAGTTGCTTCAACTGATTCTTTGATGATTGAGAAGTTGCGTGATTTTTCACGAACTGAGATTGTTTGTCCAAGAGACACTTTGTAAGATGGAATGTCTACGCGGCTTCCGTCTACAGTGATGTGACCGTGGTTAACAAGTTGACGTGCTTGACGACGTGTACGAGCTAAACCAAGACGGTAAACTAGGTTGTCAAGACGTGATTCAAGAAGAACCATGAAGTTTTCACCATGTACACCTTTAAGTTTGCCAGCGCGGTCGAACATTGAACGGAATTGACGTTCAGTGATTCCGTACATGTGACGAAGTTTTTGTTTCTCTTGCAGTTGCATTCCGTATTCAGAAATTTTTCTGCGTTGGTTAGGACCATGTTGTCCTGGAGCATAAGGGCGTTTTTCTAATTCTTTACCAGTACCTGTTAGGGAAATTCCTAAACGACGGGATAGTTTCCAGCTTGGGCCAGTATAACGAGCCATAGGATGACTCCTCCTTTAAATGTTTTTATTTGGGTAAAATAAAARCCGTGTGAATGTACGATCATGACCATTTTGTTTTCATGTACCTTCGCCCTAGCAGCAGAGAGTTACGAGATACACCTCTGTATTGAGGAACAAAATGAGAACATAAAGGCTGTCACATAGGCTGCAATATTTTACACAAGGAGTATTGTATAATATTCTGCTCAATGAGTCAAGGACAGTTGTGATAATTATAGAATAGAGAATGGCGGCAGGAAAAATACAATTTTATCATGAGATAATGAATACAACAATTATGGATGGTTTCCGGGATTACTTGGAAGCCCTTGCCAAAAGGGCCGGTGGGAAGTTATATATTGAGAAGGGTTCAGGAAAGGGTTTGTACCTGGGTACTGAAATGGAAAAGGGAGCAGGCATGGGTTGCCGCTCCCTTTTAATTTTTATAGATGATTGGAAAGGATTTCAGCGAACTTCTCCAGTCCTTGCTGATCCATTTCGTCAAAACGGTCCGTTATCGGGCTGTCGATATCGAGGACACCAAGCAATTTGCCATCCTTCATGAGCGGGATGACAATTTCAGATCTTGATGCCGCATCGCAGGCGATATGTCCAGGGAATTGGTGGACATCCTCAATGCGCAGGGTTTTTTCAGTTGCCGCTGAAGTCCCGCATACGCCCTTGCCCATTGGAATGCGGACACAGGCCGGAAGCCCCTGGAAGGGTCCCAGTATTAATTGGTCTTCTTCATATAAATAAAAGCCAACCCAGTTAATCTCATCGAGAAACTGATTAAGTAAAGCTGCCGCATTGCTTAAATTGGCTATCCTGTTCGTTTCATCTTCGATTAAGGCAAGTAGTTGTTTTTGGACCAGTTCATAGTTTTTTTCTTTTTTTCCTTGATACATTTCGACATTAAACAAAAGCGTTCACCTGTCTTCCTCATATTTTTACAGCACTTTCTAATCATGATGCTCCATTGTTGGGAAATTGTCGAGAACTTACTAAAGGATTCAGGCTCTTTCGTGAAGAAGTAGTCCATAAGACTTGTCTCAAAGAAAGCGAGGGATTGCCTGAATGAATCGCCAGACGCCAACGAAACAAGCCATTGTGGATGCTGCATTGCATCTATTTCATTTAAAAGGCTATCATGCTACATCCATACGGGATATTGCGAATAAAGCGAAAGTGAACGCTGCCAATATTGCCTACTATTTCAAGAATAAGCAGGGGTTGCTGGAATTCTGTTTCACTTCCTATTTAGAAGAATATATCCTGGTCCTTGAGACGAACATGACGCTGCTTGAACTTAAAGGCCCGCAGCATTGCTTGATGAACCTTGTAAAGGATATTCTCGCTTTCCAGAGGGAAAACTTCCTTGCTGCAAGGTTCATATATGGGGAATCTTCACTCGATTCCAATTTAAACCGTGAAATTCATTCGACTTATTTTACAAAGGAAAAGTCTTATTTTCAATATATATTGGAACAAGGAATCAAGAGCAGGAGTTTCCAGCAGGTCTCCGTTCCCATGTATATGCTGCAGTTGAAGGGATTATTGACGGCCCCTGTCCTGCATACCCATTATGCGATGGATGTGCTTCATGTATTCCCGCAGGAAGCGTATTACACGAATATTTATGCCAATGAAGTCGGGCGTTTTCTGCAAGATACCCTTTTCATTGCCGAAGACCTGCAGCCGCTGTTAGCTGGCCGGGGCTGAGGTGTAAATATGAGTTACCCATTATACCCTGCAATCAGTGCCTGATGGCCCTGACCCAAATCTTTAGCCTGATGGGCATCGGAACCATAAATGAGCGGAATGCCGAGTTCTAAAGCACGCTTTGCAAATCGTTCAGGAGGGTAGGGTTCACCGCATAGCGGCTTTACAAGCCCAGCTCCATTATAATCCAGTTCATACCTTTGATCCTTGATCATTTCGAGAACCTTGTAAACCCGCTCGTCAAAACTTGATGCCGGCGGATATCGATGCTGGAATTTATGGACAAGCGTAATGTGCCCGATCCGTTTTGGTTTATAAATGCCTAAATCAGTTTCTATTGATTTTTCCAGTGTATCGTAATATTTGGCATAAACCGATTCCACTGAACCTAGTTCATTGGCAATCTCAGCAAACCCATTTTCGCTGAAATCGATGCAATGCCAGCTGTTTTGATGCTTGATGAAGTGAACGGAAAGTATACTATCATCAAGGAATTCTCCGATTTCGTCGAGGAATTCTTTTGTTTCTTTTTCATACCCCTCTATAAAGTCAACCTCCAGACCTGTTTTGATCAGGATTTTGTCTTTATGGCGTTCTTTCAGTACGCGGAGCTCTTGAAAGTAATCCAGGAGCAGGGCAGCGTCCATCCCGCTGTCTTTTTCAGGCGTAGGATCTTGAAAATTTCGTGGCAATGGAGCATGTTCCGTAAATGTGATTTCCTTTAATCCTAGCTCGATTCCCCGCGTAATATATTCATCGAATTTATCCGTAGAGCCGTGAGGGCAAAACGGAGTGTGCACATGACCGTCAGCTTTCATGGTCCTTCCCTCCCAAAAAACAGGTATTTGTAGCAATTTTCTACAAAAAAATCATTTTTCTCGTCAAAAATTATTGCTAACATGGTATCATAAAAGCATTAAATTTAACATTTTTACAATTCATATATAAATAGCAAGACTGTAAGGACTAGAACAGGGGGCTTACCATGGATTACATAATTGGGGTAATTGTATTAATTTTGATTTTCATCATTTGGGGTTATTTTTTCAAAAAGAGATATTTTAAAGAAATCGATCGACTGGAATCCTGGAAAATAAGCATCACGCACCGCCCCGTGCTGGAAGAGCTTTCTAAAGTCAAACAATTGAACATGACAGGTGAAACAGAGGAAATGTTCGAAAACTGGCGCATTGAATGGGATGCCATCATTACGGATCATATGCCCGAAGTCGAAGAGCTTTTATTCGATGCCGAGGAATTCGTCGATAAATACCGTTTCAGCCGATCAAAAGAGATACAGCGCAAAATTACAGTCAAGCTGAATGAAATAGAGGAAATGATCAAAAAGATCCTATACGAACTGAATGAACTCGTAGGCAGTGAGGAAAAGAATCGATTGGAAATTGAGGATATCAAAGATTCCTACCGTCAATTGAAGAAATCCCTGCTTGCACACAGGCATAATTATGGGAAAGCGGCTGATAAGCTGGAAAGCTCCTTGGATGAAGTGTTGCAGATCCTTCAGAAATATGAAGAAGAGACCGTGAACGGCAATTATTTGAATGCGAGGGAGCTTGTTCTCACCATTAAGGACAAATTGGCGGTTCTGTCAGTTAAAATGGAAATGCTCCCAAAATTATTGGTTGATAGCCAATCCGAGCTGCATTCCCAGCTTAATGAATTGAAGGATGGTTATGAGGAGATGTCGGGACAGGGGTACCTGTTGAGCCATATCCAATTCGAGCAGGAGATATCACGGCTTGAGGAAGAACTGGATCTATATAAAACACAATTGGAAAATGCCGAAACGGAAGCAGTGGAAAAAGGCATTAAAGAAATGCGCGAAAGCATCGAGGTTCTTTATGACCTTTTGGAAAAAGAAGTACTTTCAAAACAGTATATCTTGAAAAATGATGAAATTCTCAGGAAAACGATTAGTGACCTTGAATATGAAAACGATAAACTTAAAGTTGAAACCATACATGTTCAACACACGTATCATCTGACGGAAAATGAGCTCGATGCCCAACGGAAAATGGAAAAGCAGATTGCCCAGATTTCAAAACGCCATCAATTGCTCGTCTTGAAAATGGAGGATAATGTGATGGCAAGCTCGCTTATCAGCGAAGAGATGCAGGGGCTTGCAGTACAGTTGAAGGAATTACAGGAAAATCAGAAAGACTTTACCGTTAAATTACAGGCTTTACGAAAAGATGAAATGGATGCCAGGGATTCACTGGCAGAATTGAAGCGCAAAATGGTCGATACTGGACGTTTAATTTCAAAAAGCAATATTCCAGGTCTTCCAGAAGAGTATAAAGTGGTGCTTCAGGATGCCAAAGAAAGCATGGATGACGTTCAGGGTAAACTTGAAGAAAAGCCGCTTGAGATGGCCGCTGTTTATATTTATTTGGAAAAAGCGGTTCAACAGGTGGATAAGGTCCACGAAAAAGCCCAAGAATTGATCGAGCATATGTATTTGGCCGAAAAGGTGATCCAATTCGGAAATCGTTATCGAAGCAGCCACGATATGGTAGCCGAGAGCCTAAGGGAAGCCGAAGCGAAATTCCGAAGCTATGAATATCAAGCCGCATTGGAAACGGCAGCCACTGCCATAGAAAAGGTCGACCCAGGCAGTTTACAAAAAATCGGTGCGAACATAGAAGAAGTCCTTTCCTGAAAACCCGCCATGGCGGGTTTTTTTCTTTTTGTAGATTAGGTGGGAAGTTAAATCATTCTCTGGAATAAAAAGAAGCGGGTATCCTATCATTCTTGGATCAGTGTTTTACATTCTCTTTCAAATTCAATTATGTTAATATTAGAAGTTGCAACAGCAACATTGAAACTTATATTTAGAAGAGTGACCATCATAGATATAAAAACATGGAAGGTGAACCCATGATTTATTTTGACAATAGTGCAACAACAAAACCATATCCCGAAGTAATCGAATCATTCATGAAGGTTACTTCGGACTATTTCGGGAACCCCTCTTCGCTTCATGGACTTGGGGTGCAATCCGAAAAACTGCTTTCCGCTGCCAGAAAGCAGATTGCTGATTTATTAAAGGTGAAGAGTTCGGAAATATATTTCACTTCCGGCGGAACGGAAGGAAATAATCTTGCCATTAAAGGGGCAGCCCACGCTCAGGGAAATCGCGGCAAACACATAATCACGACAGCGATTGAACATCCTTCTGTAGAAGACGCATGCCAATCATTGACGAGAATGGGATATGAGATCACATATCTTCCCGTTAACGAATTTGGACAAATTGATATAACCGATCTTAAGGATGCATTGAGGGAAGATACCATTTTGGTTTCCGTCATGCATGTTAATAATGAAGTTGGCTCGATACAGCCGATTGCTGAAGTGGGCAAATTGTTAAAACAATACCCAAACGTGCTCTTTCATGTCGATAATGTACAGGGAGCAGGCAAGGTTTCGTTATCATTGCGTGAAGCCAATGTGGATTTATGTACAATTTCCGGCCACAAGGTTCACGGTTTGAAGGGGACGGGCATCCTGTATGTTCGTGAAGGCGTTCGGGTCGACCCGCTTTTCCATGGTGGCAATCAGGAAACGAAAATCAGGAGCGGCACTGAAAATGTTGCGGGAATCGTCGCCCTTTCGAAGGCTTTGCGTATTAGTATGAACAATCAATTGCTGTATCATGATAAGCTTTCGCAAATCAAAACTTATTTATATAAAGGTTTGAAGGAAATGGACGGGGTGTTGGTTAACAGTCCCGAAGAGGGCGCACCCCATATTGTGAATTTTTCCGTTCCGGGTCTTAAATCCGAGGTATTGCTGCATGCACTGGAATCGGAAGGAATATTTGTTTCGACGACTAGTGCCTGTTCTTCGAAAAAAAGGACGGTAAGCAAAACGGTGGACGCGATGTACCATCATTCAGCTCGTTCCGAAAGCGTCATCCGTATCAGCACTACCTATGGAAATGAAATGGAAGAAGCAAAGCAAGTTCTGGCGGCGATACAGAAAATAGTCGCTAATTTAGAAAAAATAATGAGGGTTGCTAAATGAAATTTGATCATATAATTATCCGTTATGGAGAAATCTCCACTAAAAAAAGAAACCGTAAAGGCTTTGTAGACAAAATGAAGGCACATATCCGCTGGAGTTTAAAAGATATAGAAGGTGTAGTGCTGACAGCCAACCGGGAGCGGATGTACGTTCTCCTGAACGGTGCTGACCATGTGCCGGTCATTGACCGATTGAAAGGCATTTTTGGTATACAGTCATTAAGCCCAGCAATAAAAATAGAGCGTGATCTGGAAGTGATGAAAACGGCCGCATTGTATTACCTTAATCATACCCTTGAAGAGGTAAACACGTTCAAAATCACGACAAAACGCGCCGATAAGGATTTTCCATATAATACCGATGAAATTAACAGGGCAATCGGCGGGCATTTGCTCCGAAATACAGAAGATTTAAAAGTCGATGTAAAGAACCCTGATTTGAACCTGCTAGTGGAAGTGAGACGCGAAGCGGTGTATTTGACAGGTGAAATCATCCAGGGTGCAGGCGGTCTTCCATTCGGTTCAAGCGGGAAGGCAATGCTGATGCTTTCAGGAGGGATTGATAGCCCTGTTGCAGGCTTCCTTTCGATGAAACGGGGATTGGACGTGGAGGCGATCCATTTTTACAGCCCGCCGTTCACAAGCGAGCGTTCACGTCAAAAGGTCATTGATTTGGCAGGTAAGCTGGCAGAAATTAGTGGAAGCATGAAAGTGCATATCGTTCCATTTACGGAAATCCAATTATTGATTCAAAAACAAATCCCGGAAAACTACTCAATGACTACAACCCGTCGTTTAATGATGCGGGTCGCCGATCGCATCCGTGAAAAGGAAGAAGCCATGGCACTTATCACCGGTGAAAGCCTTGGGCAGGTTGCAAGCCAGACGATGAGCAGCATGTTTGCCATCAATGAGGTGACGAATACACCGATCCTGCGTCCGCTGATTACCATGGATAAGACAGAAATCATCAAAATAGCAAGAGAACTCGATACTTTTGAAATATCCAATCTGCCGTACGAGGATTGCTGTACGGTCTTTACGCCGGCAAGCCCAAAAACGAAACCGAAACGTGAAAAAGTCAATTACTATGAAAGCTTCGTCGACTTTGAATCCTTGATTGAAAAAGCGGTCTCCGAAACAGAAATATTGACGGTTAAACCGGGTCAGACTTTCGATAAGGAAGAAGCGATGGAAGACTTATTCTAGTATCCTTTAATTACCAATAAAAATGTGCGAATGAAGCCATGTGTTTTAACACACTCTATAATCACAAGGAGGTGAAACACACATGGCAAACAACAACAGCTCAAACGAATTATTGGTACCTGGAGTTGAACAAGCTCTACAACAAATGAAATATGAAATCGCTACAGAATTCGGCGTACAACTTGGTGCCGACACAACATCTCGCGCTAACGGTTCAGTTGGTGGAGAAATCACAAAACGCCTTGTTCAAATGGCTGAACAACAATTAGGCGGAGGTTTCAACAGATAATTTCATAAATATGGCTACAGAGAGCGGGTTTTAACACCCGCTCTCTTTACGTTTGCGGAATTAATTCGTGGACGCATATTTAATAAATTCCTTAGTTTTACTACATAATTTTTTACTGTTTTATATAATATGAAACATTATTGGAATGAAGGAAAGTGCGACATTCCTGCTAGCCGAGACCCCACCGAAAGGGAGTATGTGTAATGACTTCCACTCCATGCACTCGCTTTTCCGCGGGCGGTCCGCCCTTGGCCACGCTTTTCCCGCAGTAGTCTCGTACCTTACGTTCCAATCACTGGAACTTCTTTTTTAAGAAGCATTGTAGGGAAACTGGCTCCTCATCTCCAATTCGTCTTTAGTCTGGCGGTTTCATCAATTTTTCGGCAAAAGGAGTTCCGAATTGCTCTCGCCCCAAACCAAAATTTTAAAGGTAAACTAGATTACCCTCTTCATAGTTTTTTTCAGTATTCCTTAAAGGGTTGAAGAAAAGTGCGACACTCCTGCCGAATAACTGGCTAGCCGAGACCCCACAGGTGCTGCTTTGATGAGCTTGGCAGACAGCCAGTGGAAAAAGGGAACGGGTTTCTGAAAGTGGGTATGTGTAATGATTTCCACTCCAGGCACTCGCTTTCCGCGGGCGGTCCGTGAGCCTCCTCGGCGCTCGCCTGCGGGGTCTCCCTTGGCCACGCTTTTCCCGCAGGAGTCTCGTACCTTACGTTCCAATCACTGGAACTTCTTTTTTTAGAAATATTGTAGGGAAACTGGCTCCTCATCTCCAATTCGTCTTTAGTCTGGCGGTTTCATCAATTTTTCGGCAAAAGGAGTTCCGAATTGCTCTCGCCCCAAACCAAAATTTTAAAGGTAAACTAGATTACCCTCTTCATAGTTTTTTTCAGTATTCCTTAAAGGGTTGAAGAAAAGTGCGACACTCCTGCCGAATAACTGGCTAGCCGA
>NZ_JBFUIQ010000043.1:0-29728 GCF_056401795.1 Peribacillus sp. P4_D6 | reverse complement strand
TATTTTAAAACAAAAATGACTCCAGGCAAAAGTGTTCTATCTAAAAGGTAAGACAAAGTTGATTGGAACGGAAGGTACGAGACTCCTGCGGGAAAAGCGCGTCTAGGGGAGACCCCGCAGGCGAAAGCCGAGGAGGCTCCCCGACCGCCCGCGGAAAGCGAGTGCCTAGAGTGGAAATCAACGTCCAAATTGTACAAGCCATAAAAAATAGACAAACTCGATTTTCATCGAGTTTGTCTACAGTCTGAAGCCGATTGAGTGAATCGGCTTTTTTTGTGCATTTATCATCAGAATATTGAACATTTAAGGGGAAATGACAATATTCAATGCCCAAAAATAATGAACTTACTGCCTTGTTGTGGTTATTTTTTTGTACTACCTGCTATACTACTAGATGAAAGTAAGTTATAAAATTTGCTAATGATTCGGGTTATAGTAATTGACTATCATTTTAAGGATGAGGGAATATAATGTCACCAAAAATAAAATCTTCAAGAAAAATAGCTAGATATTCACTAATTATCATGGGGGCGGGTTATATTGCAACCACTCCATTTCAAGGTACATTGCCTTTAGATTTATTACATGGAGGGTTTGAGGCTGGTTTAGTCGGCGGATTGGCAGATTGGTTTGCAGTCACTGCATTATTCCGCCATCCGCTTGGATTACCAATCCCCCATACAGCGCTTTTGCCCAACAATCGTAAAAGAATGACAAATGCACTTGTTTCGATGTTAAAAAACGACTGGCTTTCTAAGGAAAGCATTCAGGACAAAGTAAAACATATTCCTTTTACTGAAAAATTGATCCCTATTTTAGGAAAAGAGATTCAAAGTGATACTTTTAGAAAAGTCCTGATTAAACTGATCAAGCAAATGATTGGTTATATAGATATAGAAAAGATTACGCCTTTCGTTGCAAAAAAAATTAAAGCATCACTTTCCAGCATAGACATGAGCAAGATTCTACATTTAGTAAGTTCAGAGTTACTTAACGAAGAGTTTGATAAGAAGGCTTTGGATCATGTTTTGAAAAAAGCTGAAGATTGGTTAGGAAAAAAGGAAACCAGTCACCGACTTGGCACTGTTTCCATGGATGTACTCAGCAAGATTGAACTGGAAGGTATGCTTCAGTTCGCCGTTAAATCCATTCAAAGTCTACTTAATGAAGAGAAACTTGGGAATATCATCCAAAACCTGCTATTAAGTGTCGTAAATAATTTACAAAACGAGAAAGAACCAAATAGAGAGGCTTTAATCTTATATATCAGGAAAGAGATACAAGGCATTAACCATAACCGGGAACTGTTAGAAGGAGTTGAAAAATGGAAAAAACAACTTCTGACAAAATGGGAGCCTGAGGCGACAATAGAGGGAAGCCTAAAACAAATTCAACAAGAAGCATTGGATTTCGTCGAAGATGAACACTTCATGGATACTTACCTGACTCCAATGATTCATCATATACTGGACAATATTAAGGAAAATAGCACCCGCATCGATCAATGGATACAGAAACAAATTACTGTTCTCATTGAAAATAATCATACTCAGATCGGCAATCTTGTACAAGAAAACTTAGATAAGCTAGACAACGAAACGCTGATTGATATGATGGAAAATGGTGTAGGAAAAGACTTGCAATGGATTCGGGTGAACGGGGCGGTCTGCGGTTTTATCATAGGGCTTATCTTAACAGGTGCACAGGCTCTGCTTAGGCTATTATAATCCAGGCATAACGGCAGTATACAGTCGTTACCAAATCAACTGGGACTGATTCGTTTTTCTGAAAATGAAGAGATAAACAAAAAGCCAGCCAAGGTTTTCATGAAACACCTCGGCTAGCTTTTCCTTTTTATCAATAGACTTAGATTACAGGTACACATATAAATCAAAGGTACACATATAAATCAAAGGTACACATATAAATCAAAGCTCCACTTAAAGCAAGGCTTCAATTAACTAAGGGCTGGATTGCTGATCACTAAGCCAGCCATCAATATGATCCAAATTAAAAATCAGCAAATTATCGATGGGTCTGAGATGGGGGATCTTTTTATTCAATATTGGATCATTGATTTCCTCTTCGGTAATTGGATAATTTACCGACTCAAGGTAAATCATCAAACTTTTTATACCATAGGCTTTCCTCATTTAATCACCTCCCACCAAATTCTCCTTATTCAACATAAAGAAAACTTAGTGCTAGATATTAAATGAAAGACCGCTTAATTCTTAATACCCACTTTTAGAAGAAATAATCGCTTTTACTTTATGTAGGCACTTTAAATTAGGAAATTAATCTAATGTATAGGGTTTTCTCTCCTCGATTATTTTCACTTCACCCCATTCCACAGATTTGGAGTACATATATTTATCTGTCCGTTCAAACCCCATCCTTTTAGCAAGTTCAGTGTTTGTTGTATCCAACAATACTTTTCCAGTTCTTCTTTCTTCAGATGCTGGAAACACCTCTCCCTTATATATTGCCTTTGAATTTATCTTAAATAAATCTACCTCTTCTACAGAAACATTTTTTATATAAATATTTTCATCTAAATGTTTGAAACCTTGAGATAGATCAGCATGCTTATTACTTATTAACCTTATAGAATTATCTTCCAGTAGACTAAAACTATACTCGCTACCATTATGTATTGCATACTTTCCTTTTCTTATCATAGGTTCCTCCATTTTTCAGGTAAGTATTTATCATAAAAATAAAATTCCATTTCATTCATATACTATTCAACTTCATTATATAGTCTCTAACTTCTCCCCTAGGTATAACCTTCCTGCTTTCAGGTAAATCTTCAAATATTAATAGTGGTTTTTTCACCTCAATAATCGATTCTATGTCGTTAAGAGGCACGTCCTTTTTAAAAACAAATTGCTCTTTCTTTTCGAATTCATAGCAGTCTACATCATTACTATCCATACTAAATAACGAAATCTCATTTTCATCCAAGATATGCCTGCCCAATGAATATGGCTCAAACTCTTTACCTTTGTAAGCTACCACAAACTTTAGTTCATAAACTAAATCAACTTCTTCTTTAGTCACATCTTTGATAAATAGATTTGTTTTATTCCCTGTTTGATCAACAAGTTCACGAAATCCTTGTTCAGGTTCATGGGTTCTTAGTCTTAACCTGTCGTTACGGATATTCAAGAGGTAATCCTTATGATTATATATGGCATATTTCACCTTTAGCTTCACCTCGTCTAACTTGATCTTATTTAATATTTTATAATGTCACTTGTATTAAAGAATGAATATTAATTCAGAAGTTCCAAAACTGTTTTATAAAAATATTCACATGCATCATCTTCTGTATCAAATTTCTTTAAATTTGATTTCAACCCACGTTCACTATAATAGACTTCCAAAATATTATCTCTTTTATTTAAGCAAAGTACCTCATTAGGTAGTCCACCATTAAGGCTATATAGATTTTTTGGAACATTATCTTTAATTAATAATTTCTCCAATTCCAACTTTTTCAAATTAATTCCCTTCCCGTCTAATTATGTACATTTTCTTTTATATACTTAACCTCAAGAAATATATAATCCGAGTTATCTTCTTATACGATTCAGATATACACCTTTTTCTTTTTATCTTTTAAAATATAGTATGCTGATTCCTGCATCACATGACCTTGGATCATACCATTGCGTAATCTTACCCCATTCAAAAACATTTTCAGACAATACACCTTCTGGATACCCAATTTGCTCTGTAAGCCATTCGCCATGCTGCGAAAGTTTTTCTTCATAGTCCCATTGGTTAATGGATGGATTATTTACTTTCAAATTAATTCCCGATATTAAATTATTTTTAAATGATAATCGGACATTAAAATATTTGCTACCTAATTTAGGTGCCTTTAAAAACCTTAAAGATTTATTATGACTATCAAGGGTTATAAATTTAAACATACTTGAAGATTCTTTTGTTTTTATATCATCTAATTTACAGTTAGGAAAAATAAAAACACCTTCTATTTCCAACTCTCCCTTTTTCAGATTACTCATCCCTTAATCCCCTTCCGTGTCCTTTCAAAAAATTCAAATTTTTTTTGATCTGTAATCCTTTTCTTAAGTTAATTTAAATCTTTCATTTTGATAACATTTGTATCCTGTATCTCTTCGTAAGTCTTACTAATTGTAACGATTTATTTTTAATCAAACGAAAACAGTTTTCGCTCTTCTATTATTTCAACTTCATCTAAATTTACATTTTTAGAATAAAGATATTTATCTGTACGTTCAAATCCATACTTTTCGGCGAGTTTTAAATGAGGAGTTGCTAGAAGAATTTTTCCATTCTCGCCATTAGAAGCTCCAAACAACTCTCCTTTATATTTTGCAAAAGAATGAATTAAAAATAGCTTTTCTACTTCATTTAAGGAAATAACTTTTGTATAAATATTATCTTTATTATGGATAAATCCATAGTTCATGTCTTCCTTGTTATTGCTTATTAGTTCTATCAATCCTTTGCTTTTAGATTCTATGAATCTATACTCTTTCCAATTATAGATCGTATACTCACCTTTTCTTAGCATTTTCCCACTCCATAATTTAATTTTCCATCATTAAAAATAAACTGCTTCGCTTCCCGTTTAACATAGCATATACTGGATACTGGACATAAAAAACCCCTATAAAAGTCTTTTATAGGGGGTTTTTTTATAGTTAATATGGGTGATTCACATCAATCCCCATACTCTTCTTTAATGGCTTTATCTGCACAAAAACTATGGAATTGCTTGATTAATTCATCAATATCTTCTTTTCTGATGATTTTCTCAAGCCATTCTTTAGGAATGTCGTCCATTTTATAGTACATACCTGCCATTGTCCCTGTAATGGCACCTACTGTATCCGTATCATCCCCTAGATTCACTGCTGTTAAAACGGCATCGCTAAACGAATTTGAATTTCCTAAACACCAAATGGCTGCTTCCAACGTATGAACGACATAACCATCTGACTGAATTTCTTCTTGTGGTAATGAAAAGAAATCTTCCTCAAAAATCCTTGAATAGGATTGCAGCTCTTTTTGGTATATATGACCTTTATCAAAATTCTCATCAAAAAGTTTTTTTGTTTGTCTTATTGCATCTTCAGGAGAATTATTATAATAAAGTCTAAGTAAAAACTCGACATAAATAATGGAACCTACCACAGAACGCGGATGTGCATGTGTTACTTCCGTATACTTTTTAATGGTTTGGATTTTTTCAATGAAATTAAAGTTATTAATAAGGATAAATGCTACTGGAGCGACCCTCATCAACGCCCCATTTCCATTATCAAACATGGCATTTCCGCCACATTCTGGCGCTGGGGCTCCATTTTTAAACTTAATTATGGCTTCACTGGTCGTTCTGCCAATATCGAACATTTCATGATGTGGTGTCCAATAGCCAGATTCCATATACTGAACGAATTTTTGCATGAGCTCCGCTGAATCGCCTTTTTCAATTAAGTTTTCAATTAAACATAAAGTTAACGAAGTATCATCCGACCAGGTGCCTGGCGGCTGATTATAGGTTCCATATCCCGATATATCATTAATAGTGAAAGTCCCTCTTTTTTTAAATTCAACAGGAACACCCAGCATGTCTCCGATAATACTGCCATACATACTCGGTAATAATCTTTTCTTAATGGCTAAACTCATAAAAATCTTGTTATCGTCTTCCCATCTGTCTACCATTCTTCTGCCTGTCATTCTTTACACCTACTTTTTATTTAAGTACTATTTCGTCAGCCTTCAGTAATCCTTGCTCATTGATTAAAGTATCACTTTTGTTTTTATTAAATCTAACACCTAAACTACAAAATCACTTTAAGTTTTTTTATAAAAAAACCTCGAATGGCTTTAGCCACTCAAGGTTTCATTTTATTATAGCTAGATTTGATTTTCTGTGTCATTTTTTATAACTGATCC
Organism: Peribacillus sp. P4_D6; assembly: GCF_056401795.1. NCBI lineage: Bacteria > Bacillati > Bacillota > Bacilli > Caryophanales > Bacillaceae > Peribacillus > Peribacillus sp. P4_D6. Next base: position 23,767 of record NZ_JBFUIQ010000043.1, on the reverse strand, counting down.
AGATCTCTACTTGTCCACTTTTCTTATCTTCAAATGAAGTGACTTCTCCCCAAGTTCTATTATAAATTAATGAGTCTCCTTTTTTAATATCTGGTTTTCCTAATATCTCTTCTACCCATTTATCATGTATCTCTTTCTTTTTTTCAGCTTTATAATTAGACCAATTATTGTAATTATTTTTCAAATTTTCATCAGCATTGTCGAGTTCAATACGAGAAACTTTACCATTCTGAAAGTTAACTACAATCCAAAAATAAATTCCATCTAACATAATTGCGTCCTTAAAAACAAACATATTATTCGATATATCGCTTGATAGTAGTTCATTTTGAAATTTTATACAAAAATCCTGTTTATTTGTATTGCCATTAAGTATGTTTCCTTTCACTAAAATATCACCTGTTAATCCATTCAAATTAAAAACCTCATTTTCATTTAATAGAATTCATTATTTTACTATATTCTTCAAAGGAGATTTCAGAATTTTATAGTTTTTCTATCATTGCACCCAATACTCCATGATGGTTCAACCACCATGAGCTTTTTACTTTTATATAACCCGCTAATGTAATCAATCCTTTATAAATATCGCTATTCTGCTGAAGGATTATAATCAACCTCTGCATTTCTTAATTCTTCTATTACTTTATTTATTCGTCTCGATAAGTCTCCTCTAATGTTAACTCATCTTCTGCTTCTTGTGGGTTAAAAGTCCTTCAGTCATTATAATAAAAGGACCTTAACAACTTATGTTAAGGTCCTTTTATTAGCAAGAAATACTTTTGATAAAATCAAATGTCACTTTTAAATTCTTTTAATAAAATATCTTTTATTTCATCTAATTCGTTATTAGCAACAATTCTCTTGTCATAGTTATCATGCCAAATAAAATAATCAGATAAGCCCACTCTAGGCTTATTTATATCACGATAGATGCTACTCAATTCCATCATAGTTTTACGATATTGTTCTGATGAGTCACAATCCAATAAGCATGCATCAATCAATTCAATTGAGGCTTTAGCTTGACTTATTATAAATTCTAAATCATTCTTTTCCTTTGTCAATATTTTCACCAAACGAACATAAGCATCTTTAATAACTAATAATGTTTGCTCCAACTTTATCCCCCATATTACAATTATTTTATTGGAATTTCATTAATCACTTCTAAATCCTTAATTTTCCATGGTTCTGACACAAAAATTTGATTTCCTCCACCTGAATAGATTCCAGCTTGATGGCCCGCTGGCCCCTCATATATAGTGGTTCCTTTAGGAACTTTCAGTGTATAAACACTATCTAGTGGCGATGAACCAGTTAGTGAACCTGTTTTTGGATCAATCCACTGTGCCTTTACAGCCAAATCAATTCTCCCTTCTATTCTAGTTGAGGGTTCCCTTGTAAAATATTGGCCTAAAGCATTTCTCCCACCACCTGCTTTTCCCGCTCTATATAAAATCAAATCTTGCTTAAGTACCTCCACATTATACTTTCCGCTTCTAAAGGTAGATGCAGCTCCCGGATTAATGTCTGCTAAAGGTCCTGGATTCTCAATCATATTATACTTATAGTTATCTCCAATTCCGCCATGACCAGCTTTATCTAGTGATGTAATTGTTCCTCTATTTATTAATGCTGAATCCTTAACCTGTAAATGATCCACATACTTCGCCGCACCTGCCACACCGCCGATTCCGAGTGCCATTAACAGCCCGTTCTGGCGCTGTTCCTCGGTTAGCTGGTTGCCGAACATGTCTTTGCCTGTGGCTGCTTCACCGAGGCCGTTGGCTGCGAGGAGCCCGTATATCCCGTATTCGGTTTTCTGGAGGAGGCTAAAGCCTTTTGTCGTTTTATAGGCATCGAGCGCGTGGTTCGCTGCGTTGAGCCCTTTGGCCGTTTTGTAGATGGCGCTACCGCCTTTGATGGCCCGTCCGGCCCAGCCGACGACGGGGATGAATCCAGCGGCGGCCATGGCGCCKGCGGCGATTCGTTCGGCATCGGACAGCTTGCGGCCCGTTACTGGATCGACTCCGGTYGAGGCCCTGATWGAATCATAATATCCCGTGAATTCCCCTGTAAAGGTTTTTGTCGTATCCCAGGCCTTTTCGTACCATGGACGATTTTCGAGTTCTTCCATTTCCTGTTCGATTTTCCGGGCTTCYGCTTGYTSCTTTTTGAAGGTTTGATAGTCTTTCATCTGACCGGCGACTTCATCCTTCACTTGATAGACGTCACTGCTCTTGAATGCCGATTGGTTGAATGTCATCGGCGAAACGTGGCCGTCCTGTTTGGTGGCATCAAGCAAGGCACGGAAGAGGCCAACGGCCACGTTTTCCTGCCCGATGGACACATCATATTCCTCGACCAATTGCCGGTCGACATTCTCGACCTTTGTCACGGTGTCATCCAGCCTGTGTCCGGCCAGCGTGATTTTTTCATTAAAGTCCTTTTGGTTGAACATATCAAGAGGCAGGATATCGTCAATGCTGTTCAGGATCCTTTGAAGGTCGTTCGCTTGTTGATCAACAAGCGACTTCGCTTGGTTGATGCCGTTTGAGACTTCGCCATCTAAAAAGGGGACCTCGACCACCGTATTTCCGGAGAGGTCCGCTTCTTCAAGATTGGCCGGTATGCCTTCCAAAAAACTGATCTGGGTTGTGAATAATTCCATCCAGGCGTCCGCCACCTCGATTTGTGCTTCATAGAAGCTTTTGATGGCGGTAGCACCGGCTCCCTGGAACTCGTCATCCAGGCCGACAATGCCCTGAAATTCCTTTTTCAGGGCTGTGACTTCCTTCTTTAGTTCTTCATATTGCTTGGCGCGCGACTTGGTTGCGGCCGTCAATGTCTCGGCTTCAAATATCTTCATCGCTGATACCCATGTGAAGACGTATGGGCGATGGCTTCATCCTGTTCTTTTAATAAGTCAATGTTGGCACGGGTATCTTCCACATTTTTCTGGACGATTTTGATATATTGCTCRAAGACCTTCTCCAGGTTCGTTTCSCGATCGATCCATTTCGARGTGAATTCCAATTTATTGTTGCCAAGCTCGCCTGCCGGCAAATTTCCAAGCGTGACTGTACCAAGTGCCGTCTTCACTTGATCGACTTGCTTCRTTACGGCAGGATGATTCAGTTTGATTGTCGTCATTAAAACAACCACCCTTTTAAATATGATATTTTACTTTCCAATTGATCTATGACGGCTTCTCCTTTGCCTAAAAGAACATCCGCTTCATGTGCTATCGTACCTGCTGCACTCAGAGCCTTTTTCTCTATATTAAGCATCATGATTTTACCGTCGATTTTCTCTTGATAGTCATCATAATCATCATGAATGATCGTTGACATTGCCTTGTATGCATCACTGCGGGCATCTTGAAAGTCTTCTGCCCGGTTTCCCGTCCAGCTTTTTGCCAAGTCCGGGTTTTTAATTTTAGCTATTTCCCCAAGACAAGCATTCTGTTCTTCTTTGATTTGTCTTTTTGCCTGCTCCAAACGATTGATTTTTTCATTCACATCGGAAGTTTTACTGGAGAGGGCAGAGTGAATTTCACTCAATGAATTTGCATACACCTAAAAAATCACCTCAAACATACTATTCTCATTATGTAGACTGTCATATTTTTCATAATTTTTATTATAAGGATTATAGTCTTAGAGTTAAATAGGGATAAATAAGCTATTTATGCTACGGAATTAGGAGATTCAGCCCGCACGCTCCAATTCCAAATTAGACTTTTTACCCTCGTATTTCCATTTTTAAACATAAAGAAAGGGTGCAGGCTGCACCCTCTGAATATTTACTGCATTATTTGAATTCCTTTTCGCCAAATAAATGCGGTACTTTCACTTTTTTCCCTTTTTTATGATTGAAATCAGGTTTTTTAGCTTCGATTTTTGCTTGGTCATAGACAGCTGTGCCGACAATTTCAGCAACATCTTGAAGCTTTTCTTTTGAAATTTTATCAATGGTATCATCAGGAGTATGATACCAAGGTTCTGATGGACTGTGGATGAATAAAGCAGCGGGTATTCCAGCCTCAGCAAATGACACATGGTCACTTCTCCCGCCTTGTCCATATGGAGTCGGCTCACCATTCAGTCTTGTACTTGATGCCTGGGCCAGCTCGGTTACAAGGTTCATTTCTCCATCATTAGTCAAAATGACCAAATCTCCGGCATCCCTGCTTCCCACCATATCGAGATTGAAGTTGGCAATGGTCCGCTTGATATCATCATCAGGGAGATTGTCCACATAATGCTGCGAACCCAACAATCCATTTTCCTCTGCCCCAAAGGTGACGAAGCGAATTTCCGTATCTGTAGGAAGATTCTTCAGAACACGGGCAAGTTCAAGGGTTACGGATGTTCCAGATGCATCATCATTCGCTCCGGGTGCCCCCGCGACGGAATCATGATGTCCAGTAATATAAATGAGATCGCTCTTTTTTGCTTTATTGTTCTTTGTTGCTTTTTTCGTTGCCACTACATTATAAGAGGTTTTTTCTCCGGAATGGGCACCTTCTATTTTTAATGAGGCTGTCAATTTGACTCCATCATTCAATTTTTCCAAAAGGGCTTCTCCATCCTTTTTGGTGATCGTGACGGATGGAATATACTTGTCATTATCCTCTCCGAGAGTCCCGTTTAATTCCCCATCTGCATTATTGAATAGGATGACGCCCGCTGCCCCTTTTTCCGCTGCATTCAAAACTTTCTCTGCAAAAGTGAGGTTCCCTCTTTGTATAAGGGCAATCTTCCCTGCAACATCGGTTTGCTCAAGCTCTTCTTTTGTTCCTAAACCGGCATATACCACTTCACCGGACAGATCCCCATTAACTGAATAGGTTAAATGATTCGCTTGGATTTCCCCATCAAATCCGGCAACGGACAGCTCGACCAAATTTGGGTCTGTATAAGATAAAAAATTGAACTCTTCAATATCGGCTTTATAGCCATAAGATTGGAATTGCTTTTTGATGAATTGGACGGCTTTATACTCAGAATCCGTACCGGCCACCCGAGGTGTTTGTGAGAGGTATTCAATATTCTTGTAGATTTTATCGGCATCGATTCTTTTAATGACTTGCTTGTCCGTGGATGGCGCTGATTGCACCGGCGATGAATGTGGCGCTGATAATGCGGTGGTTGTCCCGGCTGTCCCGAGTGTCAATACTGTGATTAATGTTAACGACAGAAATTGTTTTTTCATAGAATGCCTCCCAGTTTAATAGTTTCTACCACGATTTTACAATATATAGAAATTACTAACTAGGTAGGTTTATCCCTATTCATGCATGTCTAAAGTACCGAAATTACAAATACAAGAAATTACCAAGCTATTTGACCTGCATCAAAAGAACTTATCCATTCGATATTTTGTCATATTATATAAAAATACCTGTAATCCAAACAGGATTTTCGCACTTTTTCGGGAAAATAATACAGAAGATATTGAATTTTTACAGGGAGAAGGCGCAAAGATGTCGATAACTAAATTCGTGATGCCGGAAGTGATTTTCGGTAAAGGCTCGATTGAACAAGCTGGCGAGGCCTGCTTGCGGCTGGGTGCCAAAAAGGCGCTGATCGTAAGCGACTCCGGGGTGGCCAATGCTGGCTGGTTGGATAAAGTCATTGAATCCTGCCAAGATGCAGGCCTTGCTTTTGCTACCTTCATTGAAATGACGACCAATCCGAAGGACAGGGAGATCGAAGCTGGCTGTTTGACATTTAAAGAACAAGAATGTGATGCCATCATCGGCTTGGGCGGAGGCAGTGCTTTGGATGTTGCCAAAGGGGTAGCCCTTTTAGTAACGAATGGCGGCATCATCAGTGATTATGAAGGTGTTGATAAAGTCCACTCTCCCCTCCCACCCATGGTGATGATCATGACCACTGCAGGATCGGGTTCGGAAGTATCCCAGTTTTCGGTGATCGTCGATTCATTCCGCGAGAAAAAAATGACGATCATTTCAAAATCACTCGTTCCCGATATTGCAATAGTCGATCCTGCTACCTTAACCACCTTGGGACCGGATTTGACCGCAGCTACCGGAATGGATGTTTTAACCCACGCCATTGAATCCTATGTTTCAATCGCTGCGACACCTTTGACCGATGTACAAGCTAAAAACGCGCTTTCCATCGTTTCCCGCCACTTACGCCCCTCTGTTGCATCCAGGCATAATGAGGAAGCAAAAAAAGCGATGGCGATGGCGAGCCTGCAGGCTGGACTGGCTTTTTCCAATGCCATTTTGGGAGCTGCCCATGCCATTTCACATGCCATAGGCGGCAAGTACCTCCTTCCGCATGGTGAAATCAATGCGATACTCCTTCCCCATGTCATGGATTTCAATCGAATTGCCTCACCAAGGCGATTCAGCGAGATTGCAGACATCATGGGCATCGATACACGGGCATTGACGGAGCAGCAAGCAGGAATGGCTGCCATTCACTTCGTAAGGGAATTATCCCGGGATATAGGGGCTCCAAAGAGTTTAAGTGATGTTGGCATTACGAAAGAAATGATAGATCCCATAGGGATGACCGCTCTTGGGGATGCCTGCATGATCACAAACCCCCGTGATATGTCATTAGAACAGATTAATCAGCTGCTTCTTACAGCCCTATAAGAGGTGAAAAGCATGAACAAACATGAATTGATAGATTTAATGACAGGCGTTAAATCTTCAAAAAAAACGTATTACACGGAACTTAAGAAAACCGTGGATCAGCTGAAGAAGAAGAATATGCAGCTTGAAATCATGAATGACATCACAAAAAATATGAATATGGAAATCGACATCCAAGAGATTCTCCGAAATGTTATTGAAAAACTTAAGCAGCTCATTACCTTCGATGACAGTCATTTTGTCATATTGTATGAGGAAGAACCTGCCCTGCTTCACATCTGCCCTAATGGTCACTGCGATCTAGAAATGGATCCCAAAAACCTGTTACACCCTTTTCAGGAATTCTCATCGGCCTTGAAAGAAAAGCAGCCGATTCAGGTGGAAGTTAACCAGTTACCGGACTTCCCAGAAAAGGATCGTCTATTATCCCTTGAGATCGAATCACTTCTATTAGTCCCTTTATACGGAAAAAGTAAAAAAATCGGAATTTGGACTTTCGGCAGGAAGAAAAAGAAAACATGGCAGGAAGATGAACTCGAATTTCTTGAGCAACTATCCAATCAGCTTGCGTTAACTTTGGAGAATGCCCAGCTTTATAAGGAAGTTCTTCATTCCAAACAGGAGTGGGAGGATACATTCAAGGCAGTTGAAGATATGATCATCGTCTTCGATCACAAAGGAACGGTCTATCAATCCAATGATTCAGCCAGGGGCTTTTCCAACTTGGTTCCTTTAATTGAAAAATCACAAAATCTGATTCAAGATACCTTTTCATTTAATAAGCCAGGGTTTCAGGAAATACTCATTCAGCATGATACCATCCTGGAAATGCATGCTTACCCGATTCATAATAAGGAGCATCAAGTATATGGGGTCATTGCTTATTATAAAAATGTCACCGAAAGAAGACAGATGGAAGTCCAGCTATTACATGCCGGTAAACTTGGGGCGATTGGTGAAATGGCAGCTGGGATTGCCCATGAGTTGAACAGCCCATTAACGGCCATTCTTGGTAACTCGCAAATTTTATTACGGAAAACCCCACAGGACAATCCGGATTATATGCTATTGGACGACATTAAGGTTTGCGGGGACCGATGCAGGCAAATCGTGAAAAGCCTGCTTACCTTTTCTAGGCAGGATGAGTATAGGTTCCACTATTACTCTATTAACGATGCCATTCACCAGGTTCTGAACCTATTGAAGTTCCAACTTGGGAAGAAGCAAATCTCCCTCCATCTTAGCCTTCAGGAAGACCTTCCTTTCATAAAGGGCAGCCAGCCGCAGATCGAACAGATCATCATCAACTTGCTATTGAATGCCAAGGACGCATTGGATGAGTCTGCGCAAACGGAAAAATCGATTTCGATCGCTACCTATTCAGAAAACAAGTTCATGGTGGTTCAGGTGACTGATAACGGAACGGGGATTGAACAAGAACGCCTTCCCTTCATATTCCATCCCTTTCATACGACTAAAGACCGTGAAAAGGGAACAGGTTTGGGGCTGTCTGTAAGCCTTGGCATCGCCAAGGACCATGGCGGAAAGATCGACGTTTTGAGCACACCAGGACATGGAAGCACTTTTTTCCTGAGGCTTCCTATACAAGGAGAGGAAAGGGGATGATAAGGTGATTCATTTACTTGTGGTAGACGATGAGAAAGAGGTTGGGACTTTTCTATCCCGCCTTTTTACGATGAAAGGTTACCTCGTACAAGTTGTGAATAGCGGGAAGGAGTTTCATGAAATCGACTGGAATCAGCAGCGTTTTGATGTCGCAATGATAGATTTGAAGCTTCCGGATTGCGATGGACTTTCCCTCCTGCAGCATCTAAAACAACTTCAGCCGCGTTGCAAGGTACTGATCATGACCGGATACAGCACCGTCAAGACCGCTGTTGATGCCATGAAACTCGGCGCGAGTGATTACATGGAAAAACCCTTCGTGGATATTGAAGTACTGGAAAGGCAGATTGACAACCTATTGAATGAAAATGAAGCTTTGAACCAGCATTTCATCCATAAGCTTGCCGAGGATTCAGGACTCATTGTCGGTGAAAGTCCTTTAATGAAGAATTTGATTGAAACGGCCTTCAAGGTTGCCCAAAAATCCGTCAATGTATTAATCGAAGGAGAAACCGGAAGTGGGAAAGAAGTGCTTTCACGCTTCATCCACATAGCCAGCCCCCGAAACCATGAACCTTTTATCGGCATCAATTGCGGAGCGATCTCTGAATCCCTGCTTGAAAGCGAATTATTCGGTCATGAAAAGGGCGCTTTCACCGGAGCGACCCAGCTGCGAAAGGGTTTTTTCGAAATTGCTGGGAACGGGACGCTTTTCCTTGATGAAATTGCGGATGCAAGTCCGGCCATTCAAGTCAAATTGCTTCGGGTTTTGGAAACGCGGGAATTCATGCGGGTTGGCAGCAGCGTGACATTACGGACGAACGCCCGGTTAGTGGCGGCCTCCAATGAAAACCTGCAAAAGGCAGTGGACAAGAATAAATTTCGGGAAGACCTATTTTACCGACTGAACGTCGTGACTCTGGATATCCCGCCATTAAGGAGCCGAAAAGAGGATATTCCGTTGCTTGTCCGACACTTGGTTGAGAGAAATGGTCATGGAGATATCTCATTTTCCAATGAAGCCATTGAAAAATTACAGCAATACAACTGGCCAGGCAACATACGCGAACTATCTAATGTGGTCTTGCGCACGCTAACTCTTGCAGACAATAAGTCAGTAATAACCGCCAATGATATCTCACTATCCAACAGCCAGATCACACCTGACAAAAATGTGTCACCTGAGATACAGTCAACAGAAAACCTTCTTGAAGAGTGGCGAAAAAGGCTGGTGGCTGATTTTAATGAGAAGGATGAACTGATGCTTGAAGAAATCCTTACGGAAATCAAACAGCTTCAATCAACAATTGGAAAGGAGCTCGTCATGCAGGCACTGCAAAAAACCTACGGCAACCGGAATGAAGCTGCCAAACGCTTGCAAATATCCATAAGGAAATTGCGCTATATATTAAATGAGAAGAGCCAGTAAAAAGGAGGATGCCCCGTTCCAGGGCTTCCTCCTCTGTTCCTATTCTAGCGTCAAAACGATGCGGCCGTTGATTTCTCCGTTTTCCATCATTGAAAACACGTCATTGATTTCATCAAGCTTTCTTGTTTCAATATTCGTTCTGACTTTACCCTCAGCCGCAAATTGAACAGCTTCCTGTAAATCTTTTCTCGTCCCGACGATGGACCCTTTTACAGTCACCCCATTTAACACTGTATCAAAAATCGGGATTGGAAGTTCATCATTCGGCAATCCGACTACGACAAGTGTGCCGCCTCTCTTGACTGAACTGTAAGCCTGTTCGAATGCTTTTTTCGTAACCGCCACAGAAATGGATGCCTGTACGCCGCCAACCTTATCCTTAATGGCCTGTACAGGATCGGTCTTAAGCCCATTAACCGTGTAATCCGCCCCAAGTTCCGTTGCCAGATCAAGCTTATCATCTTGAATATCGACAGCAATGACATTAAAGCCCATCGCTTTTGCGTATTGCAGGGCAACATGTCCCAATCCGCCAATTCCATAAATCGCTACCCAATCGCCAGGTTTTGCTTCTGATACCTTAAGCGCCTTATAAGTCGTTACACCTGCACAGAAAATCGGTGATACCTCCGCAAAGTCAAGCCCTTCAGGAACCTTCACCACATACTTGGCTGGTGCTTTACAATATTCTGCATACCCGCCGTCCACGGAATAGCCTGCATTCAATTGATCCAGGCAAAGCGTTTCCCTACCGGTCAGACAATATTCACAATCGCCGCAGGCCGAATAAAGCCAAGGGATCCCAACACGGTCACCCACTTTCAAGGAAGTTACGCCTTCCGCCACCTTTTCTATAATGCCCACACCCTCATGTCCCGGGATAAGCGGAAGCTTGGGTTTTACCGGCCAATCACCATGTGCAGCATGTAAATCGGTATGACACACGCCACAGGCTTTAATTTTCACTAATATCTCACCATATTCCAATTCCGGAATCGGTACTTCCTTAATCTCAAGTTTTTGGTTAAATTCATTGACGACCGCCGCTTTCATTGTCTTGACCTGTTGTTTTGCATTTACAGTGCTTGCCCCTTGTTTTACATTCATGATTACTATTCCTCCCTTAATCTAGTGAATATTATTTCTTGCTACTGCTTATACAAGATGCAAGTGCCATGCCACTGCAAAATGGCCAAGACGACAGCATTCACAAAAAAAAGTGCCGAAAGATCGGCCCATTTGGACGAATTAACGGCTCAAGTTGGACGAAATCCGGTTTGTATATTGCAGGAAAAATGGTTCACCCTATAAATAGGAGGTGCCTAAACCATGGACAAATTTGAAGAAGCCTATGAGTCATATAAACAGCAGGGAACACCGCAAGCAAACCAAAGTGATTCAGCAGCAGGAAAAGAAGAAATCATCGCCGTAAGGAAAAATGAAGAGGACAATATTATCGCCATCAAGACGAACTCCGGCCGCGAACTCGACTACCCCTCAGCCCTTGCGGAAGCCAAAGCTGGCAACCTGGCCAACGTTGACCTCTTTCATAAATATGGACGTGACATATTACGGAGTGAGCCCGATGGGATAAAAGAAAATAACCTGGATCAACTGCCGGAGTTTTGAATTTTTCGGGGAGACTGCCTGATACGGGCAGTTTTTTTCTATCTGGATGCGCAAAAAAAAGAACCAGCATGGTTAGCCGGATCTTATTTTTCATAAGGATAGGATTCAGAGATTTCGAGCAGTCGGCCGCAGGACTCGACAACCTCGATGATTTCCATCCATGACATGTCCAGACCCAGTTCATTAGCATGGGAAATCTTATCCCGTAATTTTCGGATGGCATTCGCATCCTTCTTCCCTTTACTTTTCGAAGGGATTTGGAAGAAGTGCCTCAATTCTTTATCTTTATGTATAATATCGAATTTATCACTGATTTGCAGGCACTCTATTATATTGATATCCTCATTTTTATCGATTCTCCTTTTATATAATTCGGTTGCCTTTTCTAAACGGTCTTCGCTGATCATTGGATACCAGCTGCCATCGCCGAATCTATCCAGGATGATATCGCTCATCCTCATTTCCAATAAGGTAATATATCCGAATATCAGCATCCTGATCGGAGGCTTTTGGAGGTCGGCATGGGTAATCAACATTTTAATTGAATTATTCTCTAATACGAACACCCTTGTCTTATTCTTAAAAATATGGAGAAGCTGGATCAAAGGGGTTGAATTCGAAACCATTTCCCTTGGTGAGAAGTTTCTCATATATTCAGAAATACTTCCCTCACCTAGTTCTTGCCTTTCGATATATCCGATGATTTCCCCTTGATCTTGGACTGCCAATATATCAAAATTCTTTTTTTTCATTGCTTTCTGGATATCCAGCGCCAGATCGTTTTTATGGCAAAACTCAAGCTCCTGGGCAATGCTCTTAACCGTTATATTTTCTTCATAAAGAGTTTTAAGACTCAGATAGCTGCTATTGCTTTTTCTTTCGCTTCCATTTAACATCTTTCAACCTCCGATCAGGAACACTTTCTGCCCGTTTTCCGCTTTAATAATAGAAATGAATGCGGCCCCAAATAAAGTTCACTTTAGTGGACTCCATCCCATTCATCAAATGCCATCAACTGCATTTCCTGCCGCCGTTTCCACATTCCCCTTTTCTTCCCACCCCTTACAAACATCCACCCAATCCTTGGCACCTGAATATTCAAATAATTCAGCGAGTGTAAGTTCTATTGCAGAGTTTGAACTGCCGCAAGCCGGAAACAATGACTCGAAGCGCTTCATCGATACATCAAGAAAAACAGCTAAATCGTTTGCCAGGCCAAACGGGCAAACGCCTCCGATTGCATGGCCGGTCTGTGCAAGCACTTCATCAGGTGAAAGCATTCGTGCCTTGAAACCGAACGTCTGACGAAATTTCTTATTATCCACTTTCGCGTCCCCTGCGGCAACGACCAAAATCGCGTGTTCACCTTCCCCTTTAAAGGAAAGGGTCTTGGCAATCCGTGCTGGGATAACACCGATGGTTTCCGCTGCCTCAATCACCGTGGCACTAGATGTTTCGAACTCCTTTACGTCACCTTCCCGATTCCATTGTTTAAAATGGCTTTTGACACTTTCGATCGACATATTAATATTCACTCCTTTTTATGTACATATTGAAATAATATCATCCTTCATTGCAATAATTCAAAATCCAATTGTGCTGCTTCATCTGATTGGAAACCTATAAATTAAAACCATTCTTTACAAATTGACGAAACAAGCTTACATGGGCTACTATTAATCATCGGGTAAACGCCTGCACGTGGTTCGTAACCATCCCACGATAAAAAACTAGGGAGAGAGTAAAATGAATGTTCGTACACTCGTGATAAACGGGTTATTGGCTGCCTTGTATGTGGCGGTCTCATTGGTGTTTAAACCAATAGCTTTTGAGATGTTCCAATTCCGTGTACCGGAAATGTTGAATCATCTGATTGTATTCAATAAAAAGTATATCTACGGTATCGTTGGAGGAGTCTTCATATCGAATCTGCTCTTTTCGCCGATGGTGCCATATGATTTGATTTTTGGGGTGGGCCAATCCCTGCTCGCCTTATTGCTTGTCATTTATGTTTCTCGTTTCATAAAAGGCATTAAAGGACGTATGGTCGCTACGATTATCTTTTTCACGTTCACAATGTTTTTAATTGCAATTGAACTGAACCTTGCCTTTGGCTTGCCATTCTGGCTAAGCTGGATGACTACAGCTGTCGGTGAGTTCGTTGTCCTTTTGATTGGAGCGCCAATCATTTATGGAATGAACAAAAGAATTCAGTTTGAAAAGTGGCTTTAAAAGGAATCTTCGCGCCGTTAAGCCACTATAATGGAAAAGAGCTGTCTGCATGATGCGGCAGCTCTTTTTTTTCACCATTGAACTCGAAAATGATAAACTATTAGTAAGAATGGTGGTGGCCCTTTGAAAAAAGTCCTGACCATAATCGGTCTACTTGTAATCGCAATTTTTATATACTCTAATGCAGAACTGTTCACTTTGGTTTGGAAAAGTGATTTGGATTCTGTTATTGGCATATTGAAGGAAAATCTTTTGCTTACATTTATTGTGACATTCGTATTGATGTTTGTACAAAATTCTTTTACAATCATCCCCTTAATTTTGCTCCTGACCATCAATGTCACGATATTCGGATTCATATATGGCTATCTATGGAGTTGGTTTACAAGTGTTGTTGCCTCAGGATTCATTTTTTATGCAGCAAGAAACTGGTTTCAGGAGCTTCTTTTAAAGAAGATTGGTGAAAAGTGGCAAGAATCTGTAGTGGAGCATGGCTTCATGTACGTGTTTACAGGCAGGATTTTCCCGCTTATCCCCACAAGCTTAATTAACTTGGCGGCCGGAGTCAGCACCGTCACTTTCAAAGACTTTTTATTGGCGACGGCACTTGGCAACCTTATATACTTTTTTTTCCTATCACTGATTCCCTATGGACTGCTATCTGTTGAAATGAACCAATATACGCTAGCTGCTCTTGCACTCCTCTTCTTACTATTCTTCATGATCTATAAGCGTGCAAAAAAGAAGAAGAAACTAACCCTCTTCAGCAAAAACAGGTGACCACATTGGCCCCTGTTTTTTTATTTAGAGATTCTGCATATATTTTTTTCCGATAGTTTGTTAAAATGTGTATGTATTTTTACCTTTGAAATGTCTTAAAAACAGGGAGAATCTCCATGTCCAAACGCTCCATCTTAGCAATATATATCCTATCCGGGATTCTTACATTAGTCGTATTCGACTATTTTTTAACTACAAATATCCATAATAAAGAGGTCTTCATTCAACTCCAAAGGGCGGAAGGCATTGTTTTCCTTTTATCAATAGGCTTAATTCTATATCTTTATTTAGCTAAAAAGGAAGAATTCAAACGATTAAAAGAGGCGGAACAACGTCGGCGCACACTCATCAATTCAATGGTGGATTTCGTTAATTTCAAGGATGGGGATGGCCGATGGCTTGAATCCAATACCTTCGGGCTGCAATTATTTCAATTGGAGCATGTAGATTATAAGGGAAAAAGAGACAGTGAGCTCGCAGAATACACCGAATTTTATAAAGAATCGTTGATCTACTGTGAAATTTCCGATGAAGAAACGTGGGTAAAGGGGGAAATTACTAGGTGCGAGGAAATCATCCCTCTTCCCGATGGCAATCACAAGACCTTTGATACGATTAAAGTTCCCCTGTTCAATGAAGATGGTTCACGTAAAGGCTTAGTCGTCATTGGCAGGGATATATCTGAAAGAGTTGTCGCGGAGAATCAATTATTTGATAGCGAACAACGCTATAAATCATTGTTTGAGCACAACCCTTATCCGATGCTGATGCTTGATTTAAATGGAATGATCACGACCGTGAATCCAAGGTTTGAAACGGTAACAGGCTTTCAACAGGAAGAAATACATGGCGCTTCATTCATTAATTTGAATTTTTCAGCAGAAGACGCGGAATTGATCCGTACATCATGCCAATATGTCATGGAAAACCAAAAGGGGATCAAAAAAGGGAAAGATATAGAATTCCTGACGAAGTACGGGAAGTCCATCTTACTTTCTTGTACGTTTGTCCCGATGATGGTTGGCGAGGATTTAGTCGGAATCATTACTTATGCTAAAGAAGTCACTCAAATTCGAGAAACCGAAGCACGCTTAAGAAGAACCGAAAAATTATCGATAGTCGGCGAACTTGCCGCAAGTGTAGCCCACGAGGTACGAAATCCGCTGACTTCTTTAAAAGGTTTCGTCCAACTGCTTAAAAAGAGCGACCATCCCTTTGAACAATACTACACGATCATGTTAAGTGAATTGGACCGGATCAATCTTATTGTAAGCGAGTTACTCGTTCTGGCAAAACCACAGGAACTTCCATTCAGCAAACATCAAATCATCGACCTGATGAACGATGTCAAAACCTTGTTGAAACCAGAGGCGGACTCGTACCCCACCAAAATATCAATATCTGTCAAAAATGAAATACCTCTTCTATTATGTGAGGGAAACCAATTAAAACAAGTTTTCATAAACATGCTCAAGAATTCCATGGAGGCATCCGCCGACCACATTTGGATTGATTTTGAACGAATGAACAATAACCTTTCCATCACCATCAAAGATAACGGTAGCGGAATAGAAAAAAACCGCATAAAACATCTTGGAGAGCCTTTCTATTCTTCAAAAGAAAAAGGAACCGGATTAGGACTGACAGTCAGTTGCCGAATCATTGAGGCGCATCGGGGAAAGGTCCGGTTTAACAGTGAACTGAACCAAGGAACCGAGGTCCAAATCATTTTGCCCATATAAATATGAACTTCGAGGACAAGCCTGAACCTTGTCCTTTTTTTGCAGGATTCAAAACCATCCTATTTTATCAGAGAGGTGAAGAATTCCTTTATATTCCCAAAGAATGAAACCGTCTCAGCAGGTTGTTTCCCATTAGTCTGGCCTCCTGAATCATTGGATGTTTCGCTCTCTGTCATACCAGCTGTACTCGTTTGCGCTACCTCAACTTCCACCTCTTTTGTTTTGACATCATCCACGGTTTCTTCCTCATCCATTTCAACATCCATGTCCTTTTCGAAAACAAGGACGTAAGTACGACGCTCCCCATCCTTTGAAACGGTAACGGAAATGGCCGTTTTCGCTTTATCCTTGATCTTCACTTTTGCACTGCTCGCACCGTCATATTCAATCGTTGCTCCGCTGGCATTTGTCGTTGCATTCAATTCGACTGAAGAAATATCATTATCGACCCCGATATGATAGGTATGCTCATTAGATTCAAAAGATTTGTTCCATACGCCAGATGATACCGTCAGACTGTACAACACTGGTCCATTATTGCCTTCCTCGCCTAAAGAATCTGCGGACGTTACTTTCTCAACAAAATCCGTTTTCACTTTTTGTGTTGAAATACTTTCAATTTGCTGTGCATTCGTTACTTCACTGACACCACTGCTTGGCTTTTGATTATTGGAGGATTCCGCTGATGTTAAAGATGTTTTACTCCCCTTATCCGAGGATTCTGCTGATGATAAAGAAGATTTATTCCCCTTATCCAAGGATCCTGTTGATGATAAAGATGATTTATTCCCCTTATCCAAGGATCCTGTTGATGATAAAGATGATTTATTCCCCTTATCCGAGGAAGGTTGGGCTTTACTCGTTCCTGTTGAGGGCTCCTTTTGAACTTCATCCTCTTTTGGAGCAGCTTTCGATTCAGTTTCCTTTGCTGAAGC
Source organism: Peribacillus sp. P4_D6 (assembly GCF_056401795.1). Lineage (NCBI taxonomy): Bacteria > Bacillati > Bacillota > Bacilli > Caryophanales > Bacillaceae > Peribacillus > Peribacillus sp. P4_D6. Next base: position 6,754 of record NZ_JBFUIQ010000043.1, on the reverse strand, counting down.
TGCAGCCCGTGTAATCGTAAGTGTATATGTTTTTTCATCTCCATTTTCTGCTGTAACGGTTATCTTCACCGTCGTCTTACCGACTGGAAGGGTAACCTTTACACCTGCACTGGTTACATCCTTTCCATTTACCTTTACAATTGCCTTACTGTCACTCAATGTCGGAGTTACCGTAACCGACTGGACTTCATTTTCAACTGAAGCATGATAAGCTGTCACTTTAGAATCGATTGTTAATGAGCCTTTTGATAATCCAATTGATGTTAAAAGGTTATCATCACTTTCATGTTTTTCGACCTTGAGAGTATAGGTTACAGTTTCATTTTCCCCATCGCTGACGGTGATTACAAACGCATTCATGCCAGTTTGAAGAGTTAAATCCTTCAATTTACCATCTGTCATTTTGACACCATTCACATATATGGCTGCCTTCTCGTTAGGGCTTGCTGCAAGCAAGGTGATCTTTTCCACATCATTCCCCACTTTTGAACTATAGTCGTGTACATCTTCTGTAAATTTTTGATCCAGTGCTATTCCCTCTATTTCTAGCTTTGAAAGACTATTTACCGTTTGTGTCTCTTCCAGAATGACCGAAGTGCCTTCCGCAGCTTCTGCTGCTGGCATATAAGTGGATGTTCCCATCCCCACAAGGGAACCAACCAAGATCACCTTCACACTTGTTTCCTTTAAGCCCTTCTTCATCAAAACCTATCCCTCCAAATTCCTTAAACATGATAGGCTCAGATTACTAAAGGAACCTTAATTATTTCTTAATGGAGTTTATACCAACAGGAGGATGCCTATTTGGTATAAACTTTATGCAAAGTGGAATCTCCACCCCTTATTTATGGCTATACTGGAATGGAAGGCAAAACTAAAACTTATTGTTCTCATTTTCTAGCGATCCTCTTAAACTGCCTTTAGATAACTAAATTATTTTCACTGTTTTTTCACATTTTCCTTATATAATGGGCTTACATAATCGGATGAAAGGATGATGGCACACCAAGATGAAAAAATATTTATGGCTGGTAGTCAGCCTGTTCAGTTTGCTTTTATACCCGGCAATGGCTTCCGGTCACGCTACAGTAATCAGCTCTAATCCTAGCCCGAATGAAGCGATGGATACACTTCCTGAAAAGATCACCATTCAATTCAGCGAGAATATACAACCAGCTTTTCATTCACTTGAGGTATTCAGCCAAGATGGAGACAAAATTCAAACTCAAGACAGTACAATCTCTGAACAGAGTGAAAAAATACTGGAAGCTAAGTGGAAGGGCACGATCGATGAAGGGATTTACTATATTAAATGGAGAGTGGTTTCGAGTGATGGCCATCCCATTGAAGGAACAATTCCCTTTCAATTCGGGGATTCGGCCGGTCTATCAAATCAAAATAATTCCGAAGTGAATGAAAGTTTTCCGAATTCCATCAACGTTATGCTGCAAAGTCTACAATACATATGCTTCGCTGCCCTTACCGGAATCCTTTTTTTCAGATTATCACTAATGAAGGATTCTCGACTTTTTGAAGCCAGCAGAAGAACCCGTCTATACCTTTGGCTTTCATATGCAGGTTTAGCATTTTCCATCTTCTGCAGTCTGCCTTTAAGAGTTACGATCGATGCTGGCGTAGGTTGGACCGATGCATTTAATGTAAGTTATATAAAGGAAGTATTGAATGCTACAAACTTTGGGACGATCTGGATCATGGAAATTCTAATATTGCTCCTTCTATTTTTAGTAATTTATTTCATGCTCGAGAACTCATTGAATAAATCACTACCTTTCATTTCATTCATCATAATTGCCAGCTTGATGATTTGTAAGGCATTCACCGGACATACAGCAGCCGTTCCTAATCAGGCTCTGGCCGTTTTGATGGATTTCCTTCATTTATTATCCATGGCTTTATGGCTCGGCGGACTTATGGCCATATTGGTGATTTTGCCTGGGCTTGCAGATCGGCAGGCAGTCCAACAAGATAAGAAAACCTTTTACTGGTCGATCATTCAAAGGTTTTCCAAATGGGCATTTCTGTTTGTAATCATCCTGATTATTAGCGGAATATATAGCAGTTTACAGCATGTGCCAACTATCCATTCAATGTTTAACACAACATATGGCCAATTGTTACTAGCGAAAATCGGTCTCATGTTAATCATGATCGTTTTAGGCGGCTTTCATTTTCTCAGAGGGAAAAAGCAAACGAAAAAACTTGGTTATAGTGTGGGAATGGAGTTTGGTTTAGGAATCGTCATCCTTCTCGTTGCAGCTTTATTAACAAATGTCCAAACTGCCATGTCTTCTCCCGGCCCCATTGAAAAAACGTTACGGACTGATGAAAATAACGAGGTTACATTAATGGTGACGCCCAATGAAGTCGGGGATAACATGATTCAAGTAAATCTATCAAATGAAGGCAAGCCAATTGCTGAAATAGAGCAGCTTACGATCACGATGCAGCCATTGGATACGCCACGCGGTGAAATAAAGCTGCAAATGAAGGAGCAAAACACAGGGACATTTACATCAAAGTCTATATTAACCATGCCAGGAAAGTGGAATATCCATGTTCATGGATTGACTGAAAGCCTGGATTCAATCAATGCTGATTTTATAATTTTCATAGGGAATTCATAATAGGAGGGATTTATAAAAATGAAAAACATTTCAAAGCTACTTATTTTTACATTTGCTGCATTATTCATTTTTTCCGGTTCAGCATATGCTCACGTTTCGGTCAAGCCAAGTTCATCTGCACCTGAGGCGTGGGAAACTTATACAATTAAAGTACCCGTAGAAAAAGAAACTGCCACTACAAAGGTGACTTTAAAAGTACCTGAAGGGGTTACTTTTGAAAGCTATCAGCCTGTACCGGGATGGAAAGTAACGACAGAAGGTGACAAAGATGGGCATGTAAAAACGGTAACTTGGGCAGCAACTGACAAAGGAATAGCTGCTGGACAATTCCAGCAATTCTCTTTCGTAGCACAAAATCCTAAAGAAGAAACGAAAGTTGCCTGGGATGCATTTCAATATTACGAAGATGGTGAAATTGTTGAATGGAGCGGTGAAGAAGGCTCAGACCTACCGCATTCTGTAACGGAAATCACGGTTGCACCCAAGGCTGATGCTGAACCTGCGGACCATGGTCACGAAGATGAAGCTGACACTAATGATTCCACGACACCTGACAATTCAAAGGATGCAGCAACAACAGAAGGTGATGGCAACCAAACGCTGATCATTACCCTGGCTGTCATATCATTAATTCTTTCCATTGTAGCCCTTTTTGCAGCTCTAAGGAAAAATAAAAAATAATCATTATGGAAGGTGCCCCAAAAATTTCCTAGGGCACCTTTTTTCTCTACTATTCCATGACCACCGATTTACTCGGTAACTTTAGATTTTCTGATTCTATCGTAATCTTAATCGATTTTTCAGCTCTTTGTTCCGTAATCGTTAAGTTAAGCAGTCCATTTCCCTGCGCTTTTTTGCTTATTCCCAGATCTTCCGTACTTTTCACCAGCTGTGCATATAATTCCGCTTCAGTTAAATTGCGCTCAAATTCTTTTTCAGCAATCACTTTCAAGAGAGCTGCCGCACCGCTTACATGAGGCGTAGCCATTGAAGTTCCGCTCAACCTGGCATATTTATTTCCTGGATACGTAGAGAGAATATCAACCCCTGGCGCCACCAAGTCAATTTCATCATTTGTATTTGAAAAATCCGCTAAATTTCTGCTTAAATCCACAGCCCCCACTTCCACTACCTCGGGATATGCTCCTGGATAATCCAATTCATCCGTTTCATGACGCCCATCACCGCTATTTCCAGCTGCACAAACAACAAGGATATCGTTCTGAAGGGCCTTTTGAATGAGTTTGTGTTCAGTCTCATCGGGAGGTCCGCCAAGCGAAAGTGAAATAACCGAAACCTTTTCTTCATTTGGTCCCCGCCAATTGATGGCATACTCTAGAGCACCATTAATCCAATCAATGTCGCCTTGTCCTTGACCATTTAGGGCCTTTAACGCTAATATGCTTGCTTTCGGAGCCACTCCCACTACACCAGCATTATTAATGGCAGCAACAACCGTACCGYTAACATGTGTCCCATGTCCGTTATCATCTTGATAATCCCCGGTATTGGTAAAATCCTTCCCGCCAATGATTCTTTCCTTGAGGTCTGGATGTCCCTTGTCTATGCCTGTATCAATGACGGCAACTACCACGCCCTCACCATAACTGCTTTTTTCCCAAATTGCCGGTGCTTTCACAAGCTCGACACCCTCAGGAATCTTCTCTTTCACCGTTTCCATCACTTCAAGAACTTTGTAAGGTATTAATCTTTTTTCTCTTGTCATTTGATTACCCCTTCCTTCGTTCAATAAGTTAAACTGCCATCAGTGTAGGGATTTTCATCCCGTCTGGTTGCCGTCTACCGTTGAAAGAGATGAGATCAAAAAACTCTTCTCTCTTATATATACCAGATTTATGAAAATAAAAAAGAAGTTTTCGGAAAATTCCGTCTAAATAACTAGTTTTTATTTCTTTTTGTGTTATTATCTGGTACTCTTATTATAGAACAAATGTTCGTTTTATGCTACACTTTTTTCTCATTTTTTTCCCAAGCACGCTCTTTTCCAATAAAAAAGAAGCGACTCCGAATCGAGTCAGCTTCCAAGATGTTAAGCTGCACCGCAGCATTTTTTGTATTTTTTCCCGCTTCCGCATGGACAAGGCTCATTTCTGCCAATGACCGGTTCTGCATGAACATGCGGCATTTTAGCTGCCTTTGCACTTTCCGTGATAATTTGCGTGCCTTTTTCCTTCATTTGCTGATACCGCTGTTTAAATAACTCCATTACATCTTTACTGTACTTCAGCGTATCTTCCGCGATATCCATCGCCTTTTGCTTTGAAATATTATAATCCTCCAGGACAAATTGATTATCCCCGAAAGAAACCCTCACTCCAAAATGCTGTCCCGCCTGTTTATTGCCTTTAAGCTCCTCAACGAATTCAAGGTATACTTCCTGGCAATCACAAGTCTGATGCATGCAATAATAATCATATATCCAATACGATTTATCTTCGTATTTACTCTTTAAAGCAATGCCATCCTCAACGCCAAATACATCCAAATATTTTATCGCTTTTCCATCGAGTATCTCAAATGGATCAATCGTTCTCATCTATAGACACATCCTAATTCATCAAAATTTATTCTTCCTTTGTATTGTACAACCTAATTCACCAATCGTCACTTGAAACGAAGCCTGACAAAGTCAAATCCCTTTCAGTAATAGCATAATTAAAGAAGCCTTATTGAAGGCAATAAAAAAAGCTGCATCAGTGTCTATAAACTGATGCAGCCCCTAATCCTAATTCTCATCCTCATCCGATCCATGTGGTCAATTCGTCAATCGGTGTTTTCTTAGCAGGTTTCGGCTCCATGTCAGGATAACCCAAGTATATGAAAGCCAATACCTCTCCCTTAGAGGATAAATTGAAAAATTCACGGACTTTGTCATGATAAGTTATTTTCCCCGTTCTCCATACTGCTCCCAAACCTAGAGAATGTGCTGCAAGAAGCATATTTTGGATGGCACTGTTCACAGCCGCATATTCTTCTGCGACGAGGACATTATTCTTATCACTAGGCTCTATGCCCACCGCGATGATGACTGGAGCCCTTAATGGATTCTTTTTTTGCCTTTCGAGMTTGCTGATTAAACTTTCAGGGGTATCACCAGCATTTTCGATTCTTGTTATTTCTTCGAATACCTGCCCAAGTTTATTTCTTCCTTCCCCTGTCAAAACAAAAAAACGCCAAGGCTCCGTCCGATGATGATTAGGTGCATATGTTCCGGCTTCAATGATTTGCTCGATCATTTCTTTAGGAACCGGATCTTGCTTAACGATTCCAATGCTTCTTCTCGTTTTTATAGCCTCGATAGTCTCCATGTTATCTCCCCTTATCCCTTTATCTCTAATAGTTTCTGCTTCAGTTCATTTTCCATTGACGCCAATTCCTGTTCAGCTTGACGGCGTTTATGCCTGCCTTCTTCTTGGATCCGCATGGTCTCCTCAAGCGTGGATATCAAGTTAGCTTGAGTTTTCTTTAATGTTTCGATATCGACAAGTCCGCGCTCATTTTCTTTTGCGGTTTCAATGGTATTCGTTTTCAGCATCTCGGAGTTCTTCAATAATAAGTCATTTGTAGTCTTGGAAACCTGTTTTTGGGCTTCTACAGCATGCCTTTGCCTGATTAGGGTCAGTGCAATCGCAACCTGGTTTTTCCAAAGTGGGATGGCTGTCATGATCGAAGATTGGATTTTTTCGACTAGTGCCTGATTCGTGTTTTGGATCAGCCTGATCTGCGGTGCGCTTTGAATCGTGATTTCACGGCTCAACTTCAAATCATGAAGCCTTTTATCCAACCGTTCAGCAAATTGCAGCATATCATTTACTTCTTGAAACTTCATTTGATCATTACTTGATTCAGCGGACTTCCTTAGCTCCGGAATCGTTTTCTCATGGATTTCTTCGAGTTTGATTTCCCCAGCTGCAATATAGACATTCAATGCCTGGAAATATTCCTTATTCGTTTCATATAGCTTTTCGAGAATTACGATATCCGATAACAGGATATTCTTGCTCCGATCGAGTTTTACGCTGATTCGGTCGATTTGGGCACCGGTTTTTTGATACTTGGATAGCACCTCCTGTACAGATCCCGAGAGC